>NZ_JBJJLO010000017.1:0-76921 GCF_046230915.1 Pseudomonas sp. KCJK8993 | reverse complement strand
CACCCCGCCCCCCCCCCCCCCCCCTGGGCGGACCCCCCCCAGCCCGCCCGGCGCAGGCGGGTGATCGCCGAGCTGCAACAGGTGATCGAGCGCGTGCCCGAGCAGAGCGAGTTCACCAACACCCGCCGCTACCAGGTGTTCGGCCCGTTGCTGACCCTCGCGTCCCTCGGCGCCCTGGCCCTGGGCCTGCACCAGGGCAAGACCGGCCTGCTGCTCTGCGGCCTGTTCCTGACCCTGCTGTTCGCCGTGGTCAGCTGGCAGCACCGCAACGCCGGCCAGCAGGTCTTCATGCGCCTGACCCGGCGCCAGTTGTTCGTCGAGCCGTTGAGCGCGCCGGTCAACCTCACCGACGTGGTGGACATCCAAGTCAAGGACGAGCTGCTGCAAACCCTGCAACAACTGACCCTGCGTGCCGACGCCCCGCTGCCCAGCCATCGTCCGGTGCGCCAGCTGTTCGGCAACCAGGCCGTGGCCCTGCGCGACCCGCAACCGCAGATCCGCATCCACTCCGCCGGCCTGATGCGCGCCGGGCAAAAACTCAGCGTCGATGACATCTCGGCCCTGTTGGACGCCTACTGCCAGGCCGCCAACGCCCAGCAGCAGCTGGATGAGCTGCAAGGCCGTGGATAACGCCGGCAAGGAAGCGCTGCTGGAACAACTGCAAGCGGCCGCCGACGGCCCCCAGGGCCAGTGCGAGATTCATGAACGCTGCCTGGGCCAGGCGGCCCTGCTGGCCCTGCTTTCGGTGCTGTTGCTGGCCCTCGGCGGCTGGTTGGCCAACCTGCCCACGGCCTGGCAGTTGCACTCGGCCCTGCTGTTGTTCTGGGGGCCTGGCGCGCTGCTGCTCGGCGCCGGGCTCGCCGGCCTGATGGGGGCCGAGGCCCTGCGCCGGCGCCACGGCCAGCGGGTGCTGGCACTGAGCGCCGACAGCCTGCAGTTCGCCAACGCCGCCGAACCCACGCCCTGGACCTGTTTCGATGCCTTCGAACTGGAGCAGCGCCACCTGAGCCTGGCCGTGGTGTTCTCGGTAAGCGCCGGCCAGCGCGCGCCAGAGCTGGCCCCGGCCGGCTTCAAGGCCCTGGCCGCGCCCAACGCCCGGAGCGTGGCGGCGGGCATGCGGGTCCGCCTGTGGCTGTGCAATCCCATGCTCGACGGCCGACGCCTGGGCTTCGAAGACCTGACCGACCTGCTCTACGCCTACCTCGAGGCGGCCCAGGCCCGCCGCACCCTGGGCCAGCTGTTCCCCGAGGTGCAGCGCTTGGGCGCCAAGCCATAGCGGCACAACGCCTGCCCGCTTGCCACAACGGCAGGCGGGCAGGCAAGGCGGTAGAACGCTGGCTGCCTTGCAGCAGGCACAGGTCGACGCTGGGCACTTTTTTACAATCTTTAGCAAAACCACTAAGGCGCGCCACCACGGCGAATTGTTAGGGTGCGGCCCTCTCCAAGCCCATGCCGAGCCCGATGAAACCCACCTCCCTGCCCCGCCTGCTGTGCCTTGCCGGCTGCCTGATAAGCCTTGAGGCCCAGGCCACCAGTTTTGTAATGACCACCGACATTTCCGTGAGCCTGACCCTGGGCGCTACCCGTGGCACCAGCAGCTCGTTCAAGGACGACAAGATCGTGCTGGCCGCCAAGGACGATGCGGCAGCGTTCGTCGCCAGCGATGGTGGTATTCGCGGCGCCCGGATCGAAGCGGCTTTCATCAGGATTCGCCATGTACTGAATGACCCACGGCTTTCGGACCAGCAACTGGCCCGCGCCATCCTGGTGCTCTGAATGGCAGCGGCCAGCGCCCGAGGCATCAGGGTGGCGCGGGTCGCGTCGCACAAGATCGCCCCCCCCCCCTGCCGGGTACCACACCGCGGCACACACCGCTGTTCCACGCTCCTCGTGCTGGCGGGCATTGGGGTGGCCGCCCACGTCCTGCAAGAGCCTCGGCAGCGCGTGGGGGCTGCTGACCAAGGCATGTTCCAGGCTGGGTTCATCCACCGCTGCCAGGTGAAACATAGCTTGGCCATGCCGACCGTTCTAGCGAGGCCCAGTGTGCACGGCTAGCGACTTGGCTCGAGCGCTTGAAGCCATCGCGGTTGTGCAATCCGGATCGCCACTCACTGCTCATCGCGCGGATGGACGAGATTGAACTCATCGGCCAGTTCCCCGGCCTTCGAGAAGAGCAGCATTTCGAGATCATCGATGTCGACGCCCAGCTGCCCTGCAACGTTTGTAATCAGCTCGATGTAGCGCGCATACACCTGCCTGGTCCCGATGCGAAGCCACCCTTGCTGCCTGGCCATGGCCTTCAAGCGCGGCCAGCACCCGTTGAGCAGGTTGTTTCGACCCGGCAAATGCGGGAACCAGCAGTGCTGGCCGCTCCCCTGGAGCAATTGAATGACGTTGAGGGAAAACGACACGCGTGCATCGAAGATCGCATGCAAGCCCGGGTTCGAGAACGCCGCCACCTTCGACCATGAAGCGATGCCCTTGTGTGTGGCGGGTACGCCTCCCTGGGACACCGCCTGCACATAGCCTTGCATCGTCGTGGCATGGTTTGCGCCAACCCCGCCCCAGGTTTTTACGGCGTAATTGGCAATGTCTGTGCGCTTTTCCGGGAAAAGCGCCCACTGTCCTGAAAGGCCGCGCTTAAGCGTGCGCGCCCTTTCGTACCAGTTCGCACCAGCAACGGTGAGCCCGAACGACTCATGGACGATCGCCGCGTCGAACGTCCATACATAGGTATGAGGAAGTGCTGGCAAGTGCTGTTCGGAATAAGCACACAAGGTTGTCTCTATCGATTGCATGGACCCGACCCAAGGCGTTGAGCAAGCCGGACAGAGTAGTCCAGCTGACCGCTGGATGAATATCCCGGCATTCATCCAACAGGCAATTCAGGGCGCAACCACCCCACCGTTCACTGCAAAAAGAAATGCTCCTTGATGCAATCCAGGATCAGGGCCTTGACCACCTGCATCGCTTCATCGTGCTTGCTGCCCACGCGCATGCCGATCTCCAGCTCGTAGGACGGCATCGGCACGGGACAGGGAAAGGTTTGCAACGAGGTGATCCGCGCCATCGCCCGGGCGGCGTGGGTCGGCACTGTGGTGATCAGGCTGGAGCCCACCAGCAGGAACGGCACGGCGGCAAAGTGCGAGGTCGAGACCTTGACCGTGCGTTTGTAGCCGGCGGCGTTCAGCCCTTCGTCGACGATGCCCACGTAGCCGGCCGAGGACACCAGCAGGTGCGGGCGCCCCGCGTAGTCTGCGGCGCTCTGGGGGATCGAGTTGTGGGCATCGGCGATGCACAGGTAGTTGCCCCGGCCCAGGCGGGTACGGGTCACCAGTTGGGACGAGAAGCCGCCGGCGCTGATGGCGATATCGACCTTGTGGCCCATGAGCATGTCCTGCACCACGCCGCTGTGGGTCTGGCGAAAGATGATCCGCAGCCCGGGCAGGCGCTGCTCCACCGCCGCCAGGATCTGCTGCCCGAGGGCGATCTCGCTGTCGTCGGAAAGGCCGATGGTGATGGTCCGGCCACGGGTCTCCCGGCCGCCCACCGACAGGCTCAGGGCCAGGCGGCAACGATCGATGGCCTCGCCGATCAGCGGCGCCAGCTCATTGGCCCGGGTGGTTGGGCGCAGGCCACGGCCGGTGCGCTCGAACAGCGGGTCGCCGTAGATGTCCCGCAGGCGCCCGAGGGCGGCGCTGACCGCCGGCTGGGTGACCCCAAGGCGAATGGCGGCCCGACTGGCCCCGCCCTCCTCGATCAAGGCAACGAACACCCGGAGCAGGTTGAGGTCCACTGCCTCGATATCAACTGGATTCATATCAGATAGCCCCTATAGCGCGTTGCTCTATATTTTAGCCTTCTTAAAATGTCCCCCCATAACCTTATCGCCCACTAAGCGATTGAGCGATAAGGCTTTTCAAGCGACACAGGAATATCCGCAGCCGGTGCAACCCGGGCCCGATGGGCATCAGGAAAGGCACAACGGATACCAGGGGACTAGACATGAAACAGCATGCCAAGCACGGCGCAGCCCTGGCGGCCTTGGCCCTGCTGCTGGCGGTGCCTGCCGGGGCGTTCGCGGCAACGCTGGCGAGCCAGGAGCCGGACACGGTTGCCGCCGGCCCCTGCTCAGCGCCCGAGCCACACTGCATGCAGGAGGCCCCAGGTTCGGCATCCGGCCAGCAGGTCATCAGCCAGTTGCAACGGGCGCTGGCCGCACGGGACTACTACCAGGGCCTGGTCGATGGCGTGGCGGGTGAACAGACCGCCCAGGCGATCTTCCTGTTCCAGATGGACTGCGAGTTGCCGCTGACCGGCAGCCTCAATGCCCGAATCCTCAAGTTGTTGCACATCCCCAGCCCTGCCTGGTTAACCGAATGACGCCACGGCTGGACCCGCCGTGTGCGACCTCTTCAAGCCATCGACTGCCCGCCGCGGGCCTGCAAAGCACTGCCCCATGACTCCAGCATCAACCATCCGCCAGCCCTGGCGCTTCAGCCTGGCCGTGGCCATCGTCGCCGGCATGGCCCTGGCGATCTGCGCGCGGATCATCCAGCTGCAAGTGACCGACAAGGCCTTCCTGATCAAGCAGGGCGATGCCCGCAGCCTGCGGCACCTCGGCCTGCCCGCGTACCGGGGGCTGATCACCGACCGCAACGGCCAGCCGCTGTCGGTGAGCACCCCGGTCACCACCTTGTGGGCCAACCCTCAGCAGTTGCTCGAACAACGCCCGCATTGGCCGGCCCTGGCCCAGGCCCTGGAAATCCCGCCAGCCCGCCTGGACGCCTTGCTGCTGGGCAATCGCCACAAGGCGTTTCTCTACCTGCATCGGCGCCTGGCACCGCAAGTCGCCGAGCGCATGCTGCAGCAAGTGCAAGCGCTCGAGATCGACGGCGTGCACGCCGTGCAAGAGTCGCGGCGCTTCTACCCGGCCGGGGCGACGGCGGCCCATGCGGTGGGCTTCACCGATATCGACAACCGCGGCAGCGAGGGCATCGAGCTCGCCTATGACCCACTGCTGCGCGGGCACGATGGCTTGCAACGGGTGCTGAAGGATCGGCGTGGGCAGTTGATCCAGGACCTGGGCGTGTCCCGCCCGGCCCGACCCGGCCAGCCCCTGGCGCTGTCCCTGGACCTGCGCTTGCAGTACATCGCCCATCGCGAGCTGCACCAGGGCATCGAGGACAACGGTGCCGATGCCGGCAGCGTGGTGATCCTTGACGTCAAGACCGGGGAGATCCTCGCCCTGGCCAACCAGCCCAGCTACAACCCCAACAACCGCGCACAACTGAGCCCGGCAATGATGCGCAACCGCGCCGTGGTGGACGTGTTCGAGCCAGCCTCGACCATCAAGCCGTTCTCGGTGGCGGCGGCCCTGGAAAGCGGGCGCTGGAAACCCGGCGACAGCGTGCACGTCGAGACCGGCACCCTGAAGGTCGGCCGCTACACCATCCGCGATGCCTCCAGGACCGCCGGCGAAACCCTGGACCTGACCGGCATCCTGGTGCGTTCGAGCAACGTGGCGATCAGCAAGGTGGCCTTCGACATCGGCGCGCCACGCATCCATGACCTGCTGCAACGGGTGGGCCTGGGCCAGGCAACGGGCCTTGAATTTCCCGGCGAACGGCTCGGCGTGCTGCCCAACCGGGCAACCTGGCGCCCGAGCGAAACCGCCACCCTCGCCTACGGCTACGGCCTCTCGGTCAGCGCGGTGCAACTGGCCAGGGCCTACGCCACCCTGGCCAACGGTGGCGTCCGCCTGCCCTTGTCGCTGCTGCGGCTATCGGCACCGCCCAAGGGCGTGCAGGCCATGGCCCCGCAGGTGGCCAACCGCGTGCGGGACATGCTGGTGCAGGTGGTCGAGGGGCCGCGGGGTATCTACCGGGCGCGGGTCGCAGGTTACCAGGTGGGCGGCAAGAGCGGCACGGCGCGCAAGACCGGCGCCGGAGTCCAGGGTTACCTGGCGCGCTCCTACCGGGCGGTGTTCGCCGGTTTCGCCCCGGCTGCCGCGCCGCGCTACGTGATTGTGGTGGTGGTGGACAACCCGCGCCAGCACGGCTTCTTCGGCGGCCTGGTAGCGGCGCCTTTGTTCAGCCGGATCATGGCCGAGACCCTGCGCCTGAACCAGGTCGCCCCGGACCCGGGCTGAGGCCAGCCCATGTCCATGCTTGTGCGCATCCGTCCACCGCCACGGCCCGCCGCGCTCCAACCCACGATCGTGGTTGCCCCCGGCGACCACCGCCAATGTTCCCCACGCAGGCCGGCCATCCGCCTGGCCGGTCACTGCCCAGCCCCAAGAGTCTTCGATGCCAGAGCACACCCCGTTCCACGATCAGGCCGACAACCAGCGAATCGTCAACCGCCGCATCATCGCCAGCGCCGTGCTGGTGATCGTCCTGACCTGCGCGCTGGTGGGCCGGCTGTATGTCCTGCAGGTGACGCAACACGACTATCAAGTGGCGGTGTCCGAGAAGAACCGCATCCACCTGCGCCCGATCCCGCCGCCCCGGGGCCTGGTGTATGACCGCAACAAGGTGCTGCTGGCGGGCAACGTACCGACCTTCAACCTGTTCCTCACCCGCGAGCGGGCCGGCGACGTGGCGACGGTGATCGCCCGCCTGAGCCGGATCCTCGGCCTGGACGCCGGGCAACAGGCGCGGATCGCCAAGCTGCTGCAACGCCGTGGGCGGGCCTTCGAGCCGCTGATGCTGCTGCCGGACCTGAGCGAGCGGCAGATCGCCTTGATCGCGGTGAACCAGTTCCATCTGCCTGGGCTGGACGTCCAGGCGCAGTTCTCGCGGGTCTATCCCTTGGGGGAACATTTCGCCCACTCGGTGGGTTATGTCGGGCGGATCAACGAACAGGAATACTCGCGTCTCGACCCGGCCAAGTACCTGCGCAGCCAGTTGATCGGCAAGACCGGCATCGAGCGTTTCTATGAAGAGGCGCTGCATGGCCGCATGGGTTACGAAGAGGTGGAGACCAACGCCCAGGGCCGGGTCATGCGGGTACTGCGCCGCCAGCCGCCGGTGCCCGGCCAGGACGTCGTGCTGAGCCTGGACGTGCGCTTGCAGGGCGCCGCCGAAGCGGCCCTTGGCGAGCGCCGGGGCGCGGTGGTGGCCCTGGACCCGGACACCGGCCAGGTGCTGGCCATGGTCAGCCGCCCGAGCTTCGACCCCAACCCCTTCGTCAAGGGCATCGGTGCCGGGGCCTATGCCGCCCTGCGCGACTCCGCCGACATGCCGCTGTTCAACCGGGTGCTGCGCGGGCTCTACCCGCCCGGCTCGACCATCAAGCCCATGGTGGTGGTCGCCGGGCTCGACAGCGGCGTGACCACCCCGAGCCAGCGGGTGTTCGATCGCGGCTACTACGAACTGCCCAACTACCGGCACAAGTACCGCAACTGGAATCGCGGCGGCGATGGCTGGGTGGACATGTACGACGCGATCATGCGGTCCAATGACACCTACTTCTACGACCTGGCGCACAAGCTGGGCATCCGCCGGCTGCACGACTACCTCAGCGAGTTCGGCCTGGGGCAGCGGGTGTCCATCGACATGTTCGAGGAGTCGCCCGGGCTGATGCCATCCCCGGAGTGGAAACGCGCGACCCGCCGCCAGGACTGGTACCCCGGGGAGACCCTGATCCTGGGAATCGGCCAGGGCTACATGCAGGTCACCCCCCTGCAACTGGCCCAGGCCACCAGCCTGATCGCCAGTCGAGGGATCTGGCACCGGCCGCACCTGGCGCTGGCGGTCGGCGGCCAGGCCCTGGTCGACCCGCAGCCGCTGCCGGACATCCGCCTCAAGGACCCGCAGACCTGGGACCGGGTGATCCAGGGCATGCAGATGGTCATGCATCACCCGCGCGGGGTCGGGCGCCGGGCGGCCCGTGGCGCGCAGTACCGGATCGCCGGCAAGAGCGGCACCGCCCAGGTGGTGGCGATCAAGCAGGGCGAACGCTACAACCGCGCCAAGACCCATGAACGCCACCGCGACAACGCCTTGTTCGTCGGCTTCGCCCCGGCCCAGCGCCCGGCCATCGTGGTCGCCGTGATGATCGAGAACGGCGAGGCCGGCGCCCGGGTTGCAGGCCCGGTGGTGCGCCAGGTGATGGACGCCTGGCTCTTGGATGACAGCGGCCGGCTCAAGGCCGAGTACGCCGTGCCGGCCGCCGGGGAGCAGGCGGCGCTCGGCGAACCACGGCGCGCCGCCAGCGCAACCCTTTGAGGCCCATGCCGGGTCAATTGCCAACCGCAGTCGAGGAACCTTTGATGCGACTACTGAAGAACCTGGGCTGGTGCGCCCTGGCCATCGCCAGCCTGCTGGTGCTCGGCGCCAGCGGCACCTACCTGTACCTGCAACCGCAACTGCCCGATGTAGCGACGCTCAAGGACGTGCAGTTGCAAGAGCCGCTGCAGATCCTCAGCCACGAGGGCAAGCTGATCGCCGAGTTCGGCGAGATCCGCCGGATTCCCATCGCCAACGCCGATATTCCCGATGACTTCCTCGCGGCCTTCATGGCCGCCGAGGATGGCAACTTCCGCCAGCACTCCGGCGTCGATCCCTCGGGGCTGCTACGCGCGGCCCTGGAACTGGCCAGGAGCGGGCATGTGCGCTCCGGGGGCAGCACCATCACCATGCAGGTGGCAAAGAACTTCTTCCTCAGCCAGGAGCGGACCTTCTCGCGCAAGCTGACCGAGATCCTGCTGGCCTTGCAGATCGAACGCAGCCTGTCCAAGGACGAGATCTTCAACCTGTACGTCAACAAGATCTACCTGGGCAAGCGCGCCTACGGCATCGCCGCTGCCGCGCAGGTCTACTACGGCAAGCCGGTGGCGCAACTGACCCTGGCCCAGACGGCGATGATCGCCGGCCTGCCCAAGGCGCCGTCGCGCTTCAACCCGATCAACAACCCGACCCGGGCCAAGCAGCGCCGGGACTGGATCCTGGGGCGCATGCACGAGCTGGGCAGCATCGATGCCGCGCGCTACCAGGCAGCCCTGGCCGAGCCGCTCACGGCCCGCTACCACGCACCGGAACCCGAGGTGGACGCGCCCTACGTGGCGGAGATGGCCCGGGCGCAGATGGTCGAGCGTTTCGGCGAACAGGCCTACACCCGTGGGCTGCAGGTGGTGACGACGGTCACCGCGCCATTGCAGGCGGCGGCCAACAGCGCGCTGCAAAAGGGCTTGAAGGTGTATGACCGGCGCCACGGTTATCGCGGCCCCGAAGCCCAGCTGCGTGGCACGCCGCGGCCGGACTGGCCACAAGCGCTGCAGGCCTACCCGACCCTGGGCGGCCTGAAGGCCGTGGCGGTGACCCAGGTCCTGGACCAGAGCCTGGTGATCATCGATGGCAGTGGCCGGGAACACGCCGTGCCCTGGTCGACCATGGCCTGGGCCCGGCCCTTCATCAGCCACAACGCATTGGGCCGCGCCCCGGCGCGACCGGCCGACCTGATCAAGGTGGGCGATGTGATCCGCGTCGAACAACAAGATGCACAGCCACTGGCCTTCAGCCAGGTGCCAAAGGCCCAGGGTGCGCTGGTGTCGGTGGCAGCGGAAGATGGCGCGATCCGCGCGCTGGTGGGCGGCTTCGACTTCCAGCAGAGCCACTTCAACCGGGTGCTGCAAGCCAAGCGCCAGCCGGGTTCGAGCTTCAAGCCCTTCATCTACGCCGCAGCGCTGGACAACGGTTTTACCCCGGCGAGCATCGTCAACGACGCGCCCATCGTGCTGGGCAGCGACTACGCCGGCCCGGCCTGGCGCCCACGCAACGAGAACCGCACCTTCCTCGGCCCGATCCGCTTGCGCGAGGCGCTGTATCGCTCGCGGAACATGGTCGCGATCCGCCTGGTGCAGGCCATGGGCATCGACCCGACCCTCGACTACATCCGGCGCTTCGGGTTCGCCGCCGACGATCTGCCGCGCAACCTGTCCCTGGCCTTGGGCACGGCCTCGGTGACGCCCATGGAGGTGGTCGCGGCCTGGAGCGTGTTCGCCAACGGCGGCTACCGGGTCACGCCCTACCTCATCGAGCGCATCGAGGACCGCAACGGCCAGCTGCTCTTCGCCGCCAACCCGAGCTGCGCCCCCAGCCTGCGCAATCCGGCGCCAGCCGCCGTGGCCGAACAGGTGGTGGACGGCCGCACCACCTACCTGCTGACCAGCATGCTCCAGGACGTGATCAAGCGCGGCACCGGGCGCGCTGCCGCCGCCATGGGGCGACCGGACATCGCCGGCAAGACCGGCACCACCAACGACGCCAAGGACTCCTGGTTCACCGGCTACAACGGCGACTACGTGACCACTGTCTGGGCCGGCTTCGACCAGCCGCAAAGCCTGGGCCGCCGGGAATGGGGGGTGACCATCGCCCTGCCGATCTGGATGGATTACATGGGCCAGGCCCTGGCGGGCAAGGCCCTCTACTCGCAGCCCGAACCACCGGGCATCATCACCCGGCGCATCCACCTGGAAGATGGCACGGCCGCGCCCGCGGACGCCGCGCACACGGCCATGGAGCTGTTCAAGAGCGAGAATGCACCGACGCTGGAGAGTACCGCGCCCGCCTCGAACCCGGCCGTGGAGCGCACCTTGCAGGAGCTGTTCTGAACCCCGCGCCCCTAGCCCTGGGCCTCGAAGCCCGGATGAAAACGCACCTCGCCCACCGGGCAGCGCCCCTGGAACGCCAGCGCCTGGAAGTACTCGGCGGGCACCCCGGGCAATACCGGTCCTTGTCCGGCCTTGAAGCCGAAACGCACGTAGTAGACCGGGTCGCCCAGCACCACGCAGCCGGCGGCGCCCTGCTCCTGCAACTGCGCCAGCAACTGGCGGATCAAGCGTGAGCCGATCCCCTGGCCCTGGCGCTCCGGCACCACCGAGACCGGCGCCAGGCCAAACCAGCCGGGCTCGCCACCGCTGAAGACCACGGGGGAGATCGATCCATGGCCGAGCAGTGCATCGCCCTCTTCGGCCACCAGGGACAGGGTCAGGGCTCCGGCACTGCGCAGCGCGTTGACGATGTACTGCTCGGTATGGCTGGAGTGAGGGGCATCGCGAAAGGCTTCGCGGGTCAGTTGTTCGATGGCCGGGATATCGCCGGGACGTTCGGCGCGCAGGATCGGGTTCATGGGCTGCGGATACTCTCTGCAAGGGACCGGCGCTCAGCCAGCCGCGTCGATGTGGCGCCGGGTGTCGTGGTCGATCTGCTCGCGCAGGGCGCGGAACAGCGGCGTGGCACTGGTGTAGCGCCGGCCGTAGTCGAGGTTGAAACGGTAGTCGAAATCCGTCGGGTTGCGCCCCTGGTTGTGCTGCAGCAGGGTCTCCAGCTTGTCCAGGGCCTTGACCGCCCGGGCCTCGGCCGAGCTGGCGTTCTCGTACTCGTCCCACAGGGCCAGCAGGCGCTGGCGGGCCGGGGCATCGAGGCAACTGGCGAGGGTCTGCAGGTCTTCGCGTTCCTGCTGGCCCTTGTGCGGATGGGCCGCCTGCTGCACCGCCGGGATGTCGCCATGGAGGGCTTCGCCCAGGTCGTGGACGATGCACAGCTTGAGCACGTGCAAGAGGTCCAGCTCGCCCAACTGGTCTTCCAGCAGCAAGGCCATCAGGCACAGGCGCCAGCTGTGTTCGGCGGTGCTTTCCTGGCGACCGCTGGAGGTGTGGGCACTGCGCAGTACGTCCTTGAGTCGCTCCGCCTGGCGCAGGAACTCGAGGCGACCGCCGAGGAGTTGATCGTTCATGGCTAAACCTGGATGAAATGACAGCCCAGCCTAGCCGGCCCGGATTCGACAGGCCACGGATAAAATATCCGTGGCGCCGGAGCAGGCTGGAGTCAGAGGGTTTCCACCAGCCGCACCGCGTTACCGTCGGAGAGGTTCAGGCGGGTCCAGCGGCACTGGCTGGCCGCGATGGGCACGATGGCCGAATCGTTGTGGCCGCTGAAGAACTCCAGCGCCGGGGGCGTCAGCACTTCACGCCAGCCGAGGTCGTCGAGGGCCCTCTCCTTACGCACGATCTCCTCGGTGCAGAAGCCCCACAAGGATTGCCCCAGCAACTCGCTCAAGGGCACGCCGAACTCCCCGGCGCGAGTGGCCGAGCAGGCCAGCAGGCGGTGGGTCAGGTCGCAGACCAGGTGCACCGCCCGCGGGCTGTCGTTCACCAACCGGGCCAGGGCCTGGTCGGCGGCGGCGCTGAGGTTGGCCGCCAGCAGTTGCTCCAGCTTGGCGCGCTCGCTGGGTTCCATGGCTTGCTGGCCGTTTTCCCAGCGGGAAATGCTCGACTGCGCCACCCCGAACAGCTCGGCGGCGTGCTGTTGCTTGACCCGGTGCAGCAGGCGCCAGCGGCGCAAGGCCAGGCCCAGGTGCGGGGAGGTGAACAAGGAGGCGGACATGAAAGCGACAGGTCCCGGCTGGAAATACGCGACAGTTTGCCCGGGGCCGCAGCCTGCGGGCAAATCGGCCTGACCGAGCGCACCAACGCTGGACAAGCGGGGCGAAGCCGCGACAAGGCCCGCAGGGCCTTCAGCGATCGACCGTATCACCCACTACAGAAGCGCCTGGGCCAGTTCCGGGGAGGCGTTGTACAGCGGGGTATGGCCTTGCAGCAGGATCTGCGCGCTGCGCCGGTAGGCGGCGCCGTCGATTGAAAGCTCGCCGCCGTGCTGGCGGGCGCTGATCAGGGTCTCGAGGATGCCGGCGGGGTTTTCGATGGCCAGCGGGTACTCGCTGCGGGTCGCGCTCAATTGCCGGGGCTGGGCCAGCAGTTGCTGGGCCACGGTGCCCTCGGCCAGGCAGGCCGCCGCCAGGCAGCAACCGCCGGATACCGCCAGGGACGGATGGGCGTTTTGCGGGGTGAAGTAGCGGGTGGCGATGTCACCGCCGCTGCGGGCCGGCCCGACAATGCAGATCTTGGGAATGGTCTCGCTGCGCCGCAGTTCCTCGGCCGTCAACAGATGCCCATCGCGTCCACGCAGTCCCATGCGCAGGCCGCCCTCGACCATCAGCCCCAGCAGACGCTCCTTGAACAGCGGGTCGGCGTCCAGCTGTGCCGGGGTTTCCTGGCCGGTCTTGCCCAGGTCCGCGGCCCGCACGATCACCATGGGCACCGCCACGTCGATGCAGGTGGCGGCGATGCCCTGAAGCAGGTCGACCCGCTGCCCAGTGGGAAACAGCGCCCCGGTCTTGGCCCCTACCGGGTCATCGAGGAACAGATCGACCCCGGGAAACACGCCGTTGACCCCGGGGATCCGCGTGTCGCTGAGCAGCCGGCCGTCGCGCAGGCTCAGGCGCGCATACATCGTGGTCTGGGTGTTGCTGTTGAAGATCTCGATCTGCCCGCCGTCCTCCCCGGGCGTCAGCCAACCGCGCTGCCAGGCATATAGCGGCAACGCCGCGGACATGTTGCCGCAGTTGACGCTCCAGTCGATGGTGCTCTTGCCCGCCGCCAGCTGCGCCAGGGTGCTGATCATCCGCGTCTCGCCGGGGCGGCGCTCGACGATGAACACCTTGTTGCTGGTGGGGCCGCCCCGGCCCAAGCCGGTGATCTGGCTGTTGCCCGGCCACTCGCCGTGCAGGGGCACGCCCATCAAGTGGCGCAGCAGTTCTTCCACCAAGGCCTCGTCGCCAGGCAGCGATTCGCGGGCCAGGATCAGCCCGGTGGAGGTGCCGCCACGGGCATGGCACACCGGGAATTCAGGGAGGCTGGCTGGGCAGGCAGGCAGCTTGTGCAGATCGGACATGGCGGACCTCCACGGTGGGCGAAAGGAGCGGCCCCTTGTCGGGCAGGCAACGAGAGGCAGCGCAGCATGATAAACCCTGGCGGCCGATTCCGGGGCGCCAGCATGGCAAGCCAGTGTCGCCTGAGGCAGCGCTTGCTCGCAGGACCCGGGCACCGTATTTTCTAGCGCCGCCGCGCGGCCCTGCTGTCAGCGCGAGGGTTTTATCCGCCGCCCATGGACCAGGAGCGATGTCATGTCACAAGCCCCCCAACAACTGCTGTTTCTGCCCGGTGCCTCGGGCAATCGTCAATTCTGGCAACCCCTGGCCATGCAGCTGCGCCATCCGGCGCGCCACGTGCATCTGGGCTGGCCGGGGTTTGGCGACACCCCGGCACAGCCAGACGTCCAGGGCATGGACGATCTGGTGGATCTGGTACTGCAACGCATCGACCAGCCGACAGCGCTAGTGGCTCAATCCATGGGCGGCATCATTGCGGTGCGTGCGGCCCTTGAGCGGCCGGAGCGGGTCACCCACCTGGTCTTGAGCGTCACCTCTGGCGGCGTGGACATGAGCGACCTGGGCGCCGCCGACTGGCGCAACGATTACCGCACGGCCTACCCGCAACTGCCCCGCTGGTTTGTCGACGATCACAGCGACCTTGGTCCGCGCCTGGGGGAGTTGCGCATGCCGGTGCTGCTGCTCTGGGGCGACCGCGACCCCATCAGCCCAGTGGCGGTAGGCCAGCGTCTGGCCCGCCTGTTGCCACAGGCCCTCTTGCGCATCGTGCCCGAAGCCGAGCACGACCTGGGCCTGACCCATGCCACTGAGGCGGCGCAGTGGCTCGATCAGTTCCTGGGCAACCACCGGACCGAGAGCGCCACAGCGAGCGCCTAACCCTGGCCTTGCACCGCTCGTCTTGCGCTCGCGCTTTTTAGGGCTGGCCATTTGACTAACCATCTTGAGGATCTAGATTCCACTCGCGACTTCATGGAAGTGCATCCAGCCCGCTGTCGGCATACCGGGCCAGAGACCCGATGCTCGGTGGTCGTCCCCCGGAAAAGGTGATCAACCATGCGCCTGGACAACCGGGCGTCCAACCTGACAGCAGGGAGCTGGATATGAGCTACGAAAACGAAAAAGTCGTCGACATCATGATCGTCATCGATGTCATCACGATCTTGCAGTGCGCCGAACAGGGCGTTTTCCTGAACGGCCTGAGCCCGCACCCCGACCGACCGACTCAGCTGTACAGTTTTTACATGCCCAACTCGTCCACCCGGGTTTCCGACCAGGTCGTCTGCATGTACACCACCCGCAACTACGTCAGCGGCGGCAGCAACAGTGAAGGCACCGCCGAGCTCTCGGTGGACCTGAATCAGGATGATTACGTCCACTGGCGCACCACCACCCTGACCAAGGATATGAAATACGCGGCAATCCTCTACCAATACACCCAGACCTATCCCGATCCCACCACGGACAGCAATGTCTACCTGGATCAGATCACCGCCGATGTCACGCAGAACACCCCGATGCCCATCATCAACAACAGCAAGCCTACGGGCAGCTACTGCGAACAGCCGTTCCAGCAGAAGGTCACGACCTACTACTGGAGCGCGCGTGCCGCCCAGGCCTGCAGCAACCTGAGGTACAACTGGTCGTTCATGATCGTCGATCCGAACAACAAGATCCTCGGCTATTGCGCCTGGGATCCCTACTTCGTCATCAGCTAGTTCCTGGAGCCATGGCCCCCTCCTCCTTGCCAGAGAGGGGGCGACATAGCCGAGGCCGGCAGCCAAAAGCATTGAAATCAGCGTTATGCGGTCGATAACCGCAAGCTGACCGACACACGCAGTCCGCTGCGCGTGGCTTCATCCGCAAAACCCAACTCGACAGTGGCGCCAGAGCGCTCGGCGATCGCAGCGACAATCGACAAGCCCAGCCCTGAGCCTGTCTCGCCAGTGCCCAGGCTGCGGTAGAACGGATCAAATACCAAGGCTTGCTCCTCGACGCTAATGCCGGGGCCAGAGTCTTTGACCTCGAGGGTCACGCCCTCCAGCCCTGCTTGCACCGCCAAGTCGATGCGCCCGCCTGGGGGAGTAAAGCGAATGGCGTTGTCCAGCAGATTCCTGACGAGGATGAACAGGTCCATGTCGTTGATCATGACCTGCACATCCCGGGTGCTTTCAACGCCGATATCGATGTCCTTGTGCTCTGCCAGTGGCAGCAAGTCCTCCAGGACCCGCCGAAAGACTTCATGGACCGATACCGATGCCTGCACCCGCGGCACGCTCGACTGGGCAGCCGCCAGGGCGAGCAATTGCTCGATCAGCTTGCGACTGCGCTCGATGCCCTGGGCCAACGGCACAAGGCATTCTCGAGCGGCCACCGACATCTGCGTGGATGCCAGGCGTTCCGCCTGCAAGGACAGGGCCGTCATAGGTGAACGCAGCTCATGGGCAGCGTCGGCGATGAAACGGCGCTGCACCTCCATGCCCCGGGCCACACGTTCGAGCAGGCGATTGATCGCCACCACGAAGGGCCGGACCTCCGTCGGCAGGTGGTGTTCATCGATGGCATGCAGCGCCTGCTGGTCACGCTGGTCGATCTCGGCCGAAAGCACGGCGATGGGACGAAACAGCTTGCGGACCAGATCGCCTACCACCAGCAGCAACACCGGAAACAGAATGAGAAATGGCAACAGGCTGCGCCAGGCACTTTCACGCGCTTCCTTGTCCCGCAGGTCCATCTCCTGGGCAACGACTATGCGCTCGCCCCCCGCCGTAGTCCTGACCAGCACCCGAAACTGTTCGCCGACGACGTTCAACGTTGCCAGGCCATCGGCCAGCGTCGGGGGAAACGGCAAAGGCATGCTGGTATCGTCATCGCCCGTGGCTTTGCTGCTATCGGCCAGGTACTGCACGATGACCCGCGACTCTTCGTCGTCTCCGGCGATCGGCTCGCCCATGCGATAGCGCAGGGTCATTTGCTGTCGATCGAACAGCATCGCCACCTGGCGCAGGGTCTCGTCCTGCATTTCGTGGGCCTCATCGAGCGCAGTGATGAAAGCGAACGCGCCAGACAGCAAGGCGACCAGGAAAATGGCCAGGGACAACACCACGCTAAGCCTTAGCTGCACCGAATCCCTCAGGCGCCTTTTGAAACCATCCATCCCATTCCCCTGACATTCTTGATGACCTGGCTTCCCAACTTGCGCCGCAGGGCATGGATCAGGAACTCCACGGCATTGCTTTCCACTTCATTGCCCCAGCCATAGATCCGGTCTTCGAGTTCACTGCGCGAGAGGATCGCGCCAGGACGGATCAGCAGGGCCTGCAACAGCGCGAACTCGCGGGCGGACAGCGGGACGTCGGCCCGCCCGGCGGTACTGGCCAGCTTGGAGACAAGGTCCAGCGACACCTGGCCATTGCCCAGTACCGATTGAGCGCTGCCGCCGCGACGCCGCAGCACTGCGCGCATGCGCGCCAGCAACTCGGCCATGGCGAAGGGTTTGAGCAAAAAGTCGTCGGCACCTGCGTCCAGGCCGCGCAGGCGATCATCCAGGGCATCCCGAGCCGTGATGATCAGCAGCGGCACCGGATTGTCGCCAGCACGAATGTCATCGAGCACATCGAGCCCGTCCTGGCCGGGCAGGCCAAGATCGAGCAGCACCAAGTCATAGGCCTGGGTGCCCAGCGCCGCCAGTGCGTGCGGCCCGTTCTTCACCCAGTCGGTGGCGTAGCTGGCATCGTTGAGCGCGCCCTGGATGGCGTCGCCAATCATCAGATCATCTTCGACCAACAGAATCCGCATGCTGCGCTCCGATAGAAAAAAGGCGCGGCGGTCATGACCGTCGCGCCTGTATTGAAGCATCTGGATCGGGGGTTGTCCGCCGGCCCGGGGTCGTGTCAGCGCGGCGCTTGCATCGAGTCGAAGGTCTTGAGCAAATCGTCCATCGCCGCCTTGCAGGCGCCTTGCTGCGGCGAGCTTGCGCGCAGGGCATCGAGGGCGCGGTCGATGGCCTTGTCCAGCACATGCCAATCGCTGGCGGCACGCGGCTTGATGCCGGCTTCGGCGGAGTCCCAGGAGGTTTCCAGGTCCTTGATCCGGGTCTTGGCGGCGGGCAGGTCGTTATGCTCGACCAGGGTACTGACCTGGGCGGCGATGCTGCGGAACTCGCTCAAGTCCCCGAGCTTCGAGCCCGCCTGGGCCGAGACACTTGAAGAGACGGTCGGCGTGGCGGTCGCGGGCTTGTCCCCGGGTTTCGAGCAACCGGCCAGGCTGCCCAACAAGACGATGGACGAGACGAGTACGACGCGGTTAAAGGCAAATCGCAAAGAGCGCATGTTGATTCCTTGATAGGTGCCCGAAGGGCTACGGGGTGACGGTTCTACGATGGCTGAGGGTGATTTGCGCGACCGCCACCAACAGGACGATGACCGTCAGGAAGATGGCGCTGGTCCAGGGTGCTCCCAGGCCCAGGCCGCCGTATTGCTTGGCCTGGGTCAGCAAGTCACCGAGGGACGCGCCGAATGGCCGGGTAAGGATGTAGGCGACCCAGAACGCCAGGACCGTATTGACCCCCAGGCGCCAGGCCACCAGGGTTGCGGCGATCAGCGCAGCGAAGATCATCGCGCCGAGCGTGAACCCCAGCCCCAGCGCTTCGGTAGCCAGGTCGCCGGCGGCGGTACCCAGGGCAAAGGTGCAGAGCACCGTTGACCAGTAGAAACACTCGCGCCGCGGGGTGTCGATTTCGCGGATCGACAGGTTGCGCTCCACCTTGAACCAGAGCAGGAAATTGATCGCCAACAGCGCCGAGAACACCGCGGTGCTGGTGTACAGGCTGATATCGAGCATGTCGGTCATGATGTCGGTGATCTGCGTCCCGACGATGCTGACCAAGACCACGGTCAACCAATAGATCCAGGGCGAATAGGCACTTTTGCGCATCTGCAAGAACAAGGCGCAGGCCAGTAGCAGCGCCATGCCGATGCTGGTCCAGCCGGCACCGAAACCGGCATCGACGGCCAGGAAATCGGCCCCGGTCTCCCCCACTGTCGTCGACAGGATCTTGATGACCCAGAACGACAGGGTGACCTCAGGTACTTTGTTGAGCCATCCGGCTCTTGCGTGATTCATGTGCGGCTAGCCTCTCCTGGTCTGCACTGAATGTGTGTAGAGGAGAAGATACGCAGTGAAACTTAGCTGGGACTGAGCATGCCCCGGCCCCTGGCTCTATCGCCGGTTAGGCTCGCCGCGCCAGCAGCAGGAGCGAGGCCGCGCCCGAAAGCAAGGCCGCGCAACCACGGTTGAACCAGCGGCGCCCGGCCGGTTGGCCGAACCAGCGGCGCATGTGCAGGCCCATGCCGGCATAGGCCATGATCGCCACGCACTCCAGCGCCAGGAACAAGCCTCCCAGCATCAGGAACTGCCCCGTTACCGGCGCGGCGGGATCGACGAACTGCGGCAGGAATGCGCTGAACACCAGGATCGCCTTGGGATTGCCGATGGCGATCAGGAACTCCTGGCGGGCCAGGGCCGACAGTCCGCTCGCCGCGTCCTGGCCTTCGACCGCGACGCGGGTATCGGCCGTCCATAGCTGATACGCCAGGTACAGCAGGTAGCCCGCGCCAAGAATCTTGATCCCGTGAAACAGCAGCTGCGAAGCCTGCAGCACCGCCGCCAGCCCCACCGAGGCCAGGCCGATCATCACCGTGAAGGCCAGCAGCCGCCCCACCCCGGCCAGGCAGGAAACGCGGAAGCCGTAGGTGGTGGCGTTCTTGACCGAAAGCAGGTTGTTGGGGCCGGGCGCCATGTTCAGCGCAAAACAGGCAGGCAGGAATAAAACCAGGGTCGCGAGGTTCATCGGCGGTGCACCTTGGGCTGGGCTTCGAGGCGGCTCAGCCGCGACTATAAAAGAGCGCCAGGGCGCCACACAACCTGCCGCCCCTAGCGCTGGCGCGCCGTGCGTTCGATGGCCGCCAGCACCTGGGGCTGGCAGGCCGGAGGCAGGTCATGGCCCATGCCCGGGATCAGCAACCACTCGGCATCGGCGATCGAACGCGCGGTGTCTTCCCCACAGGCCACGGGCACCAGCGGGTCGTCGGCGCCATGGACCACCAGGGTCGGCAGCCGGATGCCGGCCAGCTGGGGCCGGCGATCCCCGGCGCAGGCCAGGGCCGCCAGCTGGCGCATGAAGCCTGCGGGGTTCCAGCCCCGGCGCAGTTCCTCCAGCACCAGCTCGCGCTGGGCCGCTTCATCGAATGCCCTGGCTCCGCCGGCGATACAGCGGGCCAGGGCCAGGCGCTGGGCCACATGGCCCTCCAGGTCGAGCGCCGGGTCTGCCGCCGGCGCCGTCAGCAAGGCCATGACCTGCGGCGCGGGTGGCGGCAAGGCCGGGTTGCCGCTGCTGGCCATGATCGAGGTCAACGAACGCACCCGCTGCGGATATTCGCAGGCCAGGACCTGGGCGATCACCCCGCCCATGGAACGCCCCACCACATGGGCTCGCTCGATGCCCAGGTGATCCAGCAGCCCCAGGGCATCGGCGGCCATGTCTTGCAAGCTGTAGGGCAACGCCGGCGGCCGGCCGGCCAGCAGTGCCGCCAGGTCCGGAACCTCGGCCTCGACCAGGTGCGTCGAAGCGCCAACATCGCGATTGTCGAAGCGAATCACCCGGAACCCACGGTCCACCAGGGCCCGGCAGAACGCCGGGGTCCAGCGCACCATCTGGGTACCCAGGCCGGCGATCAGCAGGATCGCCTCGGCGGCCTCATCACCCTGACTGTCCCAGGCCAGCTCGATGCCATTGACCGATGCGCGCTGCAAGCCGGCATCCGGCCGGGACCTCACTGCCCTGCCCCGGCGAACTGGGCCCCAGTGGCCAGGCGCAGGGCATGCTCGCGGATGTCTTCGGGCCAACCTTGCAACTGCTGGCCCAGGCCCTCGAGATCACCGGCGAACAAGGCGCGGGTGGCTTCTTCGTAGCCGGGCAAATCCCCGGCCAGCGCCAGCATGAACTGATAGGCCGCCTCTTGCGCCATGCGTCGTTGCTGCGCCGCATCGGGATTGCGCCGGGCCTCGTCCACCAGCCGCCGCAGCACCGCCGAGGCACCACCGGGCTGGCTGGCCAGCCAGTCCCACTGGCGTGGCAGCAAGGTCACCTCGCGGGCAATCACCCCTAGCTTGGGCCGCCCACGGCCACGGGGCGAATCGGCCGCAGCCTCCACCTCGGGCTCGGCGGGCGCGGCCTGCCGGTAACGCCCGCGACCCGGTGCGGGGGCCTGCGCCAGGCGTTGCGTCAGTTCGGCCTCGCTGCCCCGCAGGTCGAGGTCGATGACCCGCCCCGTAGCATCGTCGAATACCAACAGGCTGGCGCAAGCCGGGTCCCGGGACGCGTCGCGCACCGCCAGGGCGACTTCCAGCAACGGGCCACGGGCCAGCAAGCGCTGGGCCTGGAAGGCGGTGACGGGTTTGGTGAGGATGTCGGACATGGCAACGGTCTCATGAAGATGAAGCCAAATAATATCCGGGTAATAAAAACCCGATCAATATATCCGGGTAAAAATATTCGATGCGCCGTCTCCGGTCCTTCCCGATTCAGTGGGTATCGCGCTCCGGCGCGGCTGGCTCGGCACTGGCCGGGATGTCGAAACCCCAGTCGCCATGCAGGTACCAGTCTTCACCGAGCGTTTCGCTAGGATGCATGGTGCGATCCGAGCCGTTGCCACAAGACAGGGCATTGGCGGCGCAGTAACGGTCGCAGCCCCAGCAGATGCGCTCGGGATGCTTGGGGGAAAGGGGAAAGGGCTTGGCCATGGGAACTCCCGGTGCCGGGGAAAGGAGCTTCACGTTAGAACGTGCCATGCGCCGCGACCTTGATCCCGATCAAGCCCGGCCCGCCAGCGTGGCAAGGCCGGCGGGGTTGTCGGGGTTTCCCGGGGCACAGCGGCCCTGGCACTGGGCCCATTGGCAGAACCGGGCCTCTAACTAGTCCATCTGTACTAATGACGGGCCGTTTTCGGCGTCGCTATAGTCCTGCCCACACCCCTTCCTTGTGTTCCACCTCCCTCTCACCGCAGCCCTGCGGTGCGAGGGTTCCCTCCCCCCTTTCCAAGACTGCCGGGCCGTTGCCGGCCCGGTGCAGATTTAGCTGCGAAAGCCCGCGCGCCGCCGCTATGATGGATCCCCATGAATCCAAGCCCTGCGATCCGCCAACCCTGCCCGCCCGGTGCCTGCGTCTGCCAGCGCGAGCAGTTGCTGGACACTCCCGGAGCCGACCTGCGCATCCTCAATCTCACGCGCCAGGAAGAAAAGCGCCTGGTGCAGCGCCTGGAGAACCTCAAGGACCTGGCCGACCTGGAGCACATGCAGCGCCGGATGTACCAGCAACTGGGAATCCGCCTGGAAATCACCCCCAGCGACAATGAAGTGCGCAGCATGCGCGGCATCACCATCGTCCTGGCCGAGCATCCCGGGCTGTGCCGCAAGACCCGGCAGAACATACCCGCCGCGATCCGCCGGGCCATGGAGAACCGTCCGGAAATCGCCTACCGCCTGCTCGACTCCCAGGACTTGCTGCGCGACGCCTGAAACGCCCCGGTGCTTGCAGCCACAACGCCAAGGCTCGAGAATCGCCGCTGTTTTTCCCTGGAATGCCCATCATGCAGAACACGCCCCTGAACGCCGCCGACTTCGAGACGCTCGAAGACACCCTGCTCAAGTACGGCGACGACCACTCGGTACTCAACCCCTGTGAGCTGGACGGCTACTTCACCGCCCTGGTGTCGGGCCCGGCCCAGGTCGATATCGCCCAATGGTTCCCGGCGATCTGGGGCGGCGAGAACCCGGCCTGGGAAACCCCGCAGGAGTGCCGGCAGTTCATCGACCTGTGCGTACGCCACATCAACAGCCTGGCGGTGCAACTGGACAGCGACGCCGCAGGCTTCAAGGCGCGCCTGGAAGCCACCGAGCACCAGGGCCAATCGTTGATGCTGGCCGAGGAATGGTGCTTCGGCTACCTGCGCGGGGTCGCGGTGGGCAACTGGCCGCAGATGCCGGCGCCGCAGACCGCCTTGCTGCAGACCATCATCGACTGCGCCGAGCAGGACCACTTCGAGCTGCCGGCGGACTTGGATATCGCCCGGCACCAGCAGCAGGTGGCGAGCATCGAACCCGCCGCCCGCCAGTTGCACCAGTACTGGTCGAGCCAGCGCTAACCAGGCTTGCAGCCCTCATGCTTGCGGGGGCATGCCTGGGCAGCATCACTGGAAACAGCCCTCGCTGGCCTCCAGCAAGTTGAGTAGCAGTTGCTCGTCGATCTGCTCGTCGTCCAGGCCGATGGGGCCGGCCTGGTCCGGGTCCGAGCTGCACTCCAGCACCCGCAAGGGCACCTGGGCGGCGCCGAAGAACGCCAGGATGTCGCGCAGCTCCTGTTCCCGCTGTACATGGTCGTTGTGGAACAGCCAGGCGCTGTAGAACAGGCCCTGGGGCCCCTGCCCCAAGTGCTCGCGGGCGATGCGCAGCGACAGGCCCAGGCGCTGGTGGAGGAATTTCACCAGCGCCAGGTCGGTGCTGGGCGCCATCAAGGCGATGCTGATCCTGGACATGTCCTGATCCTGAGAAAAAGTCGGTGGGGCTCGGCCCTAGTCCGGGCGCCAGGGCTGCACGCCCTGCAGATACCGTTCGATGTCGTCCATGTCATCCTCGCCCAGGGTCAGGTCGAAGGGCTCGGTGAGGATCCTGCGCACCTGCGCCAAACGCCCGGTGACACGCTCGTTATCGATGAAGTCGGTGGTCGCGCGCTGGTAGTCCGCCACGGGCTTGTCCGCGTAGTGGCTGCCCATGCGGTGCAGCGACAGCACGATGAACTCCAGCTGCGCCAGGGCTTGCAGCGCCTGGTCTGCGCTGAGCGTGATCTTGCGGTTGTTCTCGCGTATCGGTCCTGCTGCCATCGGCCTGCCCTCAATCGCCCTGCGGGCCCTTGAACGGCGGCGCACCCAAGCGTGCCGCATCGATGCCACAGGCCATGTTGCGCAGCTCGCCGATCACCGACTGCCGGGGAAACGCCGCCCATTGCGCGTGGGCCTCCTTGCGCATGACCTCCACGCCCTGAGCGAAGGGTTCGGAGAAATACACCCGGCCCAGTTGCGCCGACTCATCGCGCTCGCAGTTGATGATCCGCACCACCCGCGAGCTATGGATCAGGGGTTTGGAATCGCCCGGATCGGTGGGCTTGCTGTAGTTGTTGATCAGGTAGAACTGCCGCAGATGCGGGTTGTTCTGGTACAGGGCCAGGGAGTTGGCCGCGAAGTAAGTCGCCGACTCCGGAGTGTCCAGCACTTTGAACATGGCCTCGGGACGTGCCCCGCCAACATCGCGGGCCTGGTCATGGGCGCACCCCGCCAGCAGGAACAGGCCACCCAGCCACCACAGGCGCTTCATCGGGCTGCTCCCTGGGTCATGTCTGGCCGCTCCTGGCGCAACAACGTGGCATCGACGCTGCCTTGCAACGAACAGAGCATGCGGGTCTTGCCGCCCTCCACGCTGAGCATGAGGATCTTCTCCGCGGAACCCGGGGCCGGGGCGATCTCGGAAACCGCCGCCGGGTTGTCCTGCCAGGGCGCCTGGGCGCTGGGCTTGATCTGCGGCCGGGAGATGAAGTACTCGCCCGCCTCCTGCCAGCCGGCCTGGGGCATGGCGGCCATCACCGCTTCCCGGCTGGCATCGATCTCCAGGCCCCAGAAGTAGTAGATGCCCTCGCTGCCCAGGTCAAACACGCTGTCGTAGTAGCCGGTCAGCTTCAGGCCCTTGTCTTGCAGCGGGCGGGAGAAGGTGGCGGTGGAGGTCGCATTGTCGTGCCGGTCGGGCACCGGAATCCAGGCGATGCCTTGCTGGTCGTCGTGCTTGAGGGCCACGACCCGGCCGAGTTCGGCGCGCTGCTGGTACAGGTCCTTGAAGAACGCCGACTGGCATTGCATCAGGCTGTCGCTCAGGCTGGCCGCCAGCGAACTACCGGCCCACAGGCTCAACACGAGTGCCAGGGGCTTGGGTGAATGGCGGGAGAAGGCGCGGATCAAATCCATTGTCAGAAGCTTCCGGGTCAGGCGAAAAAATCGCGACTCTAAACCTCGCCAGCTGCCGACACAAATAATCCCGGGAGCCCAGGCTCCCGGAAACCGCCTCAGAGGAAAATGCTGCCACGCAGGTACAGGGCGCCATGGCCGCTGATGATCACCCGCCCGTTGTCCAGCACCTGGCAGTGCAATTGGCCCTTGCGTGCCCCACCCTGCTGCGCCCGCAGCTGGCTCTTGCCCAGGCGCGCGGCCCAATAAGGGGCCAGCGAGGTGTGGGCGGAACCGGTGACCGGGTCTTCGTTGACCCCGACGCTGGGACCGAACCAGCGGGAAACGAAATCGAACTCCCGGGACGGCGCGGTCACCGCGATGCCCCGCACGCCGAACTGGGCCAGGGCCACGAAGTCCGGCTTGAGCTCATCCAGCAGGCGCTCGTCGTCCACCACCAGCAGGTAGTCGTCGGTGCGATACAGCGCCTCGGCCCGGTTCAAGCCCAGGGCTTGCAGCAGGGCCGCAGGGATCGCCACCGCTTCGGGCTGCTTGGCCGGGAAGTCCATGGACAGCAAGCCACCCTCGCGGCTGACCCGCAACTCGCCACTGCGGGTGAAAAAGCGCAGCACGTCGCGCTGCTCGCCCAATTGCTCGAACAGTACCCAGGCCGCGGCCAGGGTGGCATGGCCGCACAGGTCGACCTCTACCGTGGGGGTGAACCAGCGCAGCTCGAATCCCTCGTCCTTGGGCACGAAGTAGGCGGTTTCGGACAGGTTGTTCTCCTCGGCGATGCGTTGCAGCACCGCGTCCGGCAGCCAGGCCTGCAGCGGGCAGACCGCCGCCGGGTTGCCGCCGAAGACACTGGAGGTAAAGGCATCCACTTGAAAGATATCGATCTGCATCGCGGTCATTCCTCAGCGCCTTGGGCGCGGATCTGGTCCAGGTAGTTGTAGATGGTGTAGCGAGTCACGCCGAGGGCCGCGGCGGCCTTCTCGATCCCGCCCTTGACGATGAACAGGCCGCGCTCCTGCATCTGGCGCACGGCTTCGAGCTTGTGCTGCTTGGTCAACCGCGCCCCGGGTTCCGGGCAAGCCGCCTGGATGATCTGGGCCAGCAGTTGTTCCATGTCCTGGGGCTCATCGCCCCGTGGCTCGGGCGCGCCGCCCAGGCCCAGCATCCGGCCCAGGCAGGCATGGGCCGCGGCGATCCCGCTCAGGTCGCTGTTGCTGCACAGGCTGGCGAACGGCTGCCCGCCGCTGTCGCGAAAGACCACGGTAGAGCTGCGCAGCTCACGGCCATCGGGCGCCAGGGTCGGGTAGTTCTCCAGCACCAGCGGGGTACTGCCGGAGCGGTCGTGCAAGGCCCGCAACACCGCGGCGAAGCCCAGGTCCTGGCGCGGTCCGCCCAGCACCGGGCCACCGACCCGGCGCCCGGTGACATGGCCGTTGGCGATGGCGATGATCGAGCGCTCGGGCTGGTCAAGATCGTGCAGGACGATCTCCACATGGGGCCCTACCACACCGGCCAGCATCTGCAAGGTACTGCGCAGCACCTGCAGGACCAACTGGCGCTCGGCCAGGACGGCGGAAGAAGGCTGGCTCATGGACACTCCGGGAAAAATCTTCGGCGAAAATATCAACGCAGTGTTGAATTTTCAACTTTTTGTTTACCTGACCTCGATCAACCCTGGCCACCATGGCAATTGCATCGCCAGGGGCATTGCTGCACTATTCGCGGATGTTAAACATTCTCATTTAAACCCTCTCCCCCAGCCGCTTGTGCAAAGTACCCCACCCATGACCCCCAATCTGCTTCTCGTGGAAGACGACGCCCGGCTGCGCCAGGACCTGGACCGACATTTCCGCCAGCGCGGCTTCGCCGTCAGCGCCTGCATCGATGGCCGCGAAGGACTGGCGACACTGCGCGCCGGACGCTTCGACCTGGTGCTGCTGGACATCATGCTGCCCGGCCTCGATGGCCTGGCCCTGCTCGATACCCTGCGCCACGAACAAGACGTCCCGGTGATGCTGATGTCGGCCCTGGGCGCCGAGCAGGACCGCATCACCGGGTTCACCCGGGGCGCCGACGACTACCTGCCCAAGCCCTTCAGCCTGGCCGAGCTGGATGCCCGGGTCGATGCGCTGCTGCGGCGCATGGCCCGGGTCCAGCCGCCCCCCAGCCAACGCCAGGACCCTTTGCTCGCCTTCGACGACCAGGCCCAGGACGTGCTCAGCCAAGGCCGCGCCGCCGGCCTCACCGGCTCCGAATACCGCCTGCTGGTGACCCTGCGCGAGCATCCCGGGCAGACCCTGAGCAAACCCTTCCTCTACCAGCAGGTGCTGCACCGCATCTACACCCGCCTGGATCGCGGCCTGGACGTGCACGTCTGCAACCTGCGGCGCAAGCTGGCCGAAATTGGCGTACAGCACTTGCAGATCCAGGCCGTGCGCGGTGCCGGCTACATCCTGGTACAAGCGGACCGCTGCTGATGCGCCGCCACCCACTGTTGTGGAAGCTGGCGCTGTTGCAGATCGGCTTCTGCCTGCTGCTGACCTGGATCATCTGGACCTGGGGCCTGTCGGCCGAACGCAGCACTTACTTTCTTGACCCGGCCGACCGCCAGTACCTGGCCGGCTACGCTCAGCAGGCCGAACGCGCCTGGCGCCAGGACGGCGCGGCCGGGGTCGACACCTTCCAGCGCCAGCTGGCCGCCCGGGAACACACCTGGGTCGCGGTGATCGGCGAGCGCCTGCAAAGCCTCGGCAGTACGCCTTTGAGCGCCGAGGAGGCCAGCCACCTGACCTTCATGCGCAAGCTGGACTGGCCCATGAGCCGGCGCCTGCAGGATGAACTGCCCTACGTCAGCATCCAGTTCCCGGAACATCCCGAACAGGGCCGGCTGGTGCTGCAGCTGCCCGAACGCCTGCTGCCCAGCGGCCTCACGCCCTGGACCCACGTGCTCAGCCACGGGGTGGTGCCGACCTTGCTGGCCGCCCTGCTCGGCTTGTTGCTCTACCGTCATCTGGTGCTGCCGTTGAACCGCCTGCGCGACCGCGCCGATGCCCTGCGCGCCGACGACCTGGAGAGCACGGGGCTGGGTACGCCCCTGGCCCGGCGCAGCGACGAACTCGGCGAGCTGGCCCTGGCCTTCGAGCACATGGCCGAGCGCCTGCGCCAGAGCCTGGCCCAGCAACGCCTGCTGCTGCGGACCTTGTCCCATGAGCTGCGCACGCCCCTGGCCCGCCTGCGCATCGCCCATGACAGCCGGCTACCGCCGGAGCAACTGCGCCAGCGCCTGGACCGCGAGATCCTCGACATGCAGCGCCTGCTGGAAGACACCCTGGACCTGGCCTGGCTCGACACCGAACGCCCGCAACTGTCCACCGAGCCGGTGCAGGTGCTGTCGATCTGGGAGGCCCTGCGCGAAGACGCCTGCTTCGAGAGCGGCTGGAACCTCGAGCGCCTGCCCTGCCTGCTGGACGCCGATTGCCGGGTCCAGGTGCACCTGGACAGCATTGCCCAGGCCCTGGAGAACCTGTTGCGCAACGCCATCCGTCATTCCCCCGCGGGCGGCCGGGTCAGCCTGCGCGGCTGGCGCGAGGGCAGCCACTGGCACCTGTGCCTGGAGGATCAGGGCCCGGGGGTCGCCGAACAGGACCTGCAGCGGATCTTCCAGCCCTACCAGCGCCTGGGCTCGGCCCAGGGCCAGGGTTTCGGCCTGGGCCTGGCTATCGCCCAGCGCGCCGTGGAGCTGCACCAGGGGCGAATCTGGGCCAGCAACGGCCACCCGGGATTGTGCATGCACTTGCTGTTGCCGGCGGCCTGAAGGCAAGCGCTGCCGGCCCGTGGACCGCCCCGTCGCCGCCGAAGTGTTTAGAAAGTTAATGCGCTTTACTCGCAAATAGCAGTCATTATCATTCGTGATCTTCCTGTTCCAGCTTCCGTCCCGGAGATCACCGATGTCCATGCGTTCGATGCGTCCTTTCGCGCCCTTCCTGCTGTCCAGCTGCTGCCTGCTCAGCCATGCCGTCCAGGCGGCCAATGCCGAGGCGCCGCAGCCGGTCCTGGAACTCCAGCCCCAGAGCATCGTCGCCACCGCCAAGGAAGAAACCAAGCAAGCCCCGGGGGCGTCGGCGATCACCGCCGAGGACATCCAGAAGCGCCCGCCGGCCAACGACCTGTCGCAGATCATCCGCACCATGCCCGGGGTCAACCTCACCGGTAACTCCACCAGCGGCCAGCGCGGCAACAACCGGCAGATCGACATCCGTGGCATGGGCCCGGAGAACACCCTGATCCTGGTGGACGGCAAGCCGGTGGGCAGCCGCAACTCGGTGCGCTATGGCTGGCGCGGCGAGCGCGATACCCGGGGCGACACTAACTGGGTACCGGCCGACCAGGTGGAGCGCATCGAGGTGATCCGTGGCCCGGCCGCCGCCCGCTACGGCAACGGCGCTGCCGGCGGGGTGATCAACATCATCACCAAGCAGGCCGGCAGCCAGACCCACGGCAATGCCACGCTCTACAGCTCGTTCCCCGCCCACAAGGACGAAGGCGCGACCCAGCGCATGAGCTTCGGCCTCAACGGCCCCCTGACCGACACACTCAGCTACCGGGTCTACGGCAACGTCGCCCGCACCGACTCCGACGACGCCGACATCAACGCCGGCCATGAGTCGCTGCGCACCGGCAAGCAGGCCGGCACCCTGCCCGCCGGCCGCGAAGGCGTGCGCAATAAGGACCTCAACGGCCTCTTGAGCTGGCAGCTGACCCCGGACCAGAGCCTGGACTTCGAAGCGGGCTTCAGCCGCCAGGGCAACATCTATACCGGCGACACCCAGAACACCAACAGCAACAAGAACGTGAAGAGCCTCCTGGGCCACGAGACCAACCGCACCTACCGCGAGACGTACTCGCTGACCCACCGCGGCGAGTGGGACTTCGGCAGTTCCATGGCCTACCTGCAATACGAGAAGACCCGCAATACACGGATCAACGAAGGCCTGGCCGGCGGTACCGAAGGCATCTTCAGCGACGCCAACTTCTACACCTCGGTGCTGCGCGACCTGACCGCCCATGGCGAGCTCAACCTGCCACTGCACGCAGGCTTCGAGCAGACCCTGACCCTGGGCAGCGAGTGGTCGCAGCAAAAGCTCGACGACCCCAGCTCCAACACCCAGGACACCAAGGAGGCCGGCGCCATCGCCGGCCTGGCCTCGAACAACCGCAGCAGCCAGATCGGCGCGCAGATCTTCTCGCTGTTCGCCGAGGACAACATCGAGCTGGCGCCCGGCACCATGCTCACCCCCGGCTTGCGCTTCGATCACCACAGCATCGTCGGCGACAACTGGAGCCCGTCGCTGAACCTGTCCCATGCCCTGAGCGACAGCCTGACCCTCAAGGCCGGGATCGCCCGGGCCTACAAGGCGCCGAACCTGTACCAGCTCAACCCCGACTACCTGCTCTACAGCCGTGGCCAGGGCTGCTATGGCCAGACCACCAGCTGCTACCTGCGGGGCAACGACAAGCTGGAGGCAGAAACCAGCGTTAACAAGGAACTGGGCCTGGAGTACAAGGCCGACGGCTGGGTGGCCGGCCTGACCTACTTCCGCAACGACTACAAGAACAAGGTCGAGTCGGGCCTGGCGCCCACCGGCCGGGCCAGCGGTGGCAGTTCGGCGCAATACAAGAACGCCGCGGTGTATGAGTGGGAAAACGTGCCCAAGGCCGTGGTCGAAGGCCTGGAAGGCACCCTGACCGTGCCCCTGGCCAGCCAGCTGACCTGGAACAACAACTTCACCTACATGCTGCAATCGAAGAACAAGGAAACCGGCGACTACCTCTCGGTGACCCCGCGCTTCACCCTCAACTCGATGCTCGACTGGCAAGCCACCCAGGACCTGTCGCTGCAGATGAACGTGGCCTGGTACGGCAAGCAGACGCCGAAGAAATTCGACTACCACGGCGACCGGGTCACCGGCAGCGCCACCCAGCAACTGGCCCCCTACGCCATCGCCGGCATCAGCGGCACCTACGCCCTGACTCGCCACCTGAGCCTGACCGCCGGGGTCGACAACCTGTTCGACAAGCGCCTGTACCGCGAAGGCAATGCCCAGGGCGTGGTGGATATCGCCGGGGCCGGCGCCGCCACCTACAACGAACCGGGGCGCACCCTGTACACCAGCCTGAGCGCTTCGTTCTAAGCCCATAACGAGAAAGCCTGATGAGAACCACGACCTTGCGCCTGGCCCTGGGCTGGGCGCTGGCCGCCGCCAGTGGCCTGGCGACGGCCCAACCGGCTCCCGAGCAGCGGATGGACAGCAGCTTGCTGCAACGCCAGGACCTGCCCTATCGCTTCAGCAGCCTGCAACTGGATTCCACCGACGGCCAGCGCCACTACCAGGTATGGATCGGCCAGCCGCTCAAGGCCGCCCCCGAGCACGGCTATCCGGTGCTGTGGATGCTCGATGGCAACGCCGCCATCGGCGCCCTCGACCCGCAACAGCTCAAGCAGCTGGACCAGGGCCAGGCGCCGTTGCTGGTGGCGGTGGGCTACCAGACCCCGCTACGCATCGAGCGCACCGCCAGGACCTACGACTACACCCCGCGCCAGCCTGGCCGCGAAGTACAGCAAGACCCCTTGACCGGCCAACCCAGCGGTGGCGGCGAAGCGTTCCTCGAACTGTTGCGCGAGCGCCTGCGCCCAGCGGTGGCCGCCCGGGTAGCGATCGACCCGCAGCAGCAGACCTTGTGGGGGCACTCCTATGGTGGCCTGCTGGTGCTGCAGGCATTGTTCCAGCGTCCCGGGGAGTTTCGTCACTACGCCGCCGCCAGCCCCTCATTGTGGTGGGGCGACGGGCTGATCCTCGACCAGGCCCGGGGCCTGGCTGAGCGCATGCAGGGGCATCGGGCACAGCTGCTGCTGATGCGCGGTGATGCCGAGCCGGGGGACCCACGCCAGGCTCCGGCTTCGTACCCAGCCCCGGGGGCCGACCTGCGGGCCCGGCAGTTACGCGAGCAACTGGCGCCGGTTCCCGGCCTGGCCCTGGACGTCCACACCTTCGAGACGCTCGGCCATGGCCAGACCCTGGCGGCGTCCCTGCACTATGTGCTGGAGCGCCTGTACCTGCCCCCGGACCCGCCTTGAGCCACGAATTCCAGCGCAAGGGACCGGGTGCCAGGACCGCCGCCAGCGGCTAACCTGCCAGGCGTCCCGCCCCTTGCCCCGGATTACCGATGCCCGCCAGTCCCGATTTCGCCAGCACCTTCCTCGCCGCCCTGGATGCCGATTGGGCCCGGCATATCGCCGCCATCGGCCCCTGCCTGCACCAGCCCCGGCCGGAGCGCGAACCCTACCAGGCGCTGGTGCGCGCGGTGGCCTACCAGCAATTGCATGCCAAGGCCGGCGACGCGATCCTCGCCCGGCTGCGGGCGCTGTTTCCCGGCCAGGACTTTCCCAGCCCCGGGCAGCTCTGCGCCAGCAGCGTCGAACAGCTGCGCGGCTGCGGTTTTTCCGCGCGCAAGGCGGCCGCCCTGCAGGGTATCGCCCAGGCCACCCTGGACGGCCTGGTGCCGTCGGCGGACGCCGCACGGGAGCTGGACGACCAACAGCTGGTCGAACGGCTGACGCCACTGCCCGGGATCGGTCGCTGGACCGTGGAGATGCTGTTGATCTACAGCCTGGAGCGCCAGGACGTACTGCCGGTGGACGACTTCGGCGTACGCGAGGGCTACCGGCGCCTCAAGGGCCTGGAGCGCCAGCCCAGCCCGCGCCAGATGCGTGAGCTGGGCCAGGCCTGGAGCCCCTGGCGCACCACCGCCGCCTGGTACTTGTGGCGAGTACCGGCGACCTGACCGGCCCATGGGCATGGGTCGTTGCACCGAACCCGGCAGGCCACTGCGCTATCCATCTACAGGAGCTGGCTTGCCAGCGATGGGAGCGCTACATGCCCAACCCGTTGGGCAAGGCCAGGGAGATCAGCGGGACGTAGGTCACCAGGATCAGGAACAGCAGCAGGATCATCAGCCACGGCAGGGCCGCGCGGATGGTCTGGCCCAGGGTCAGGCCAGTCACCGCCGAGGTCACGAACAGGTTCAGGCCCACCGGCGGGTGCACCAGACCGATCTCCATGTTGACCACCATGACGATGCCCAGGTGAATCGGGTCGATTCCCAGCTTCATGGCAATCGGGAAGAAGATCGGCGCCAGGATCAGCACGATCGCCGAGGGCTCCATGAAGCTGCCCGCCACCAGCAACACCACGTTGACCATCAGCAGGAAACCGATCGGCGTCAGGCCTTCGGAAATCACCCAGGCGGTGATTTCCTGGGGGATCTGTTCAGTGGTCAGCACATGGGCGAAGAGCATGGCGTTGGCGATGATGAACATCAGCATGATCGACAGCCGGCCCGACTCCAGCAGCACCTTGGGGCAGTCGCGCAGCTTCATGTCGCGGTACACGAACAGGGCGACGAAGGCCGAGTACACCGCCGCCACCGCCGCCGCTTCAGTGGGGGTGAACATGCCGCTGTAGATACCGCCAAGGATGATCACCAGCAACAGCAGCCCCCAGAACGCCCGGCGTGCGTAGCTCAGCCACTCGCAAAAGGTGGCCCGTGGCTGGGCCGGCAGCTTTTTCACCCGGGCCACGATGTAGATCGCCACCATCAGCAGCAGGCCCAGCAGCAACCCGGGCACTACGCCGGCCATGAACAGCTTGCCCACCGAAGTCTCGGTGGCCGCCGCGTACACCACCATGACGATCGACGGCGGAATCAGGATGCCCAGGGTCCCGGCGTTGCAGATGATCCCGGCGCCGAATTCCTTGGGATAGCCGGAGCGCACCATGCCCGCCACGGCAATCGAGCCGACCGCCGCCACGGTGGCTGGCGACGAGCCTGACAGCGCGGCGAACAGCATGCAGGCCAGTACCGCGGCAATCGCCAGGCCGCCACGGATGTGCCCGACACAGGCGTTGGCGAAGTCGATCAGGCGCTGGGCCACGCCACCGGTGGTCATGAAGGCCCCGGACAAGAGGAAGAACGGAATCGCCAGGAAGGTGTAGGCGTCGGAGGTCTCGAACAGCTTGATCGCCAGGGAGCTCAGGGAGTCCGGGCTGAACATCAGGATCGACACCGCCCCCGACAGGCCCAGGGCGATGGCGATGGGCACGCCGAGGAACATGAACACGAACAGCAGCAGAAACAGACAGAGCACGGCCATCAGTGACGCTCCTCATGGCTGCCCGCCAGCTTGCTGGCCTCGCCCGCCTCGTCGGCCAGCCCCAGGCCGAACTGCCGTCGGGTGAAGATGCGGTAGAAGATTTCCAGGTAACGGATCAGCACCAGGGCGAAGCCGATGGGCACTATCACCACGATATGGCTGATCTGGATGCCGAAGCGGTCCAGGTCTTCGGCGCCGATATGGACGGTCATGATCGCGCTCAGCCACTTGAAGCTGGCGACCATGAACAGCCCGGCGTACACCAGGCAGCAGAAGCAGGCAAGCAGCGCCAGGTGACGCTGCACCGGGAGCGGGGTCAGGCGTACCAGAGCATCCACCCCCAGGTGCCCGGCGGTGCGCACGCCATAGGAGATGCCGAAGAAGATCAACCAGCCGAACATCGCCTTGGTCAGGGCCACGCCCCAGGTCATGTCCTGGGCCAGGCCCATGGTGGCGTCGCCCAGAGCGTTGAAGAAAGCGCTGCTGGCGGCCGATGTGTCGGCCAGGGCGAAGAACAGGGTGTAGATGTTGTTGAGCATCACGTAGACGAAGGTCACCAGGGTCATGGTCGCCAGCAGCAGGGCAATCAGGCCCTCCTCCAGGTGCTCCCAGATACGTCTCAGGGACTGCATAGAGATACCTCGCGAACAGGCAGTGGCCGTCCGCCTCGGACGGCCGGGAGGGTGTATCAGTGGCGCTGGTTGGCGGCGTCGGCGGCCTCGATCAGGTCGGCGCCGATCTCGTCCTCGAACTTGTTCCACACCGGGCGCATGGTGTCGCGCCAGGCCTGGCGCTGCTCGGGGGTCAGTTCGATGATTTCGCTGGTCTTGGCCTCGACGATCTTCTGCCTCGCGCTCTGGTTCAGGGCTTCGGCCTGTTTGTTCACCTGCACCGAGACCTCGGCCATGATCTTTTCCAGCTCGCCGCGCACGTCTGCCGGCAGGCCGCTCCAGAAGCTCGCGTTGGTGATCACCATATAGTCGATCAGGCCGTGGTTGGACGCGGTGAAGTACTTCTGCACCTCATTGACCTTCTGGCTTTCATAGTTCGACCAGGTGTTCTCGGTGCCGTTGACGGTGCCGGTCTGCAGGCCCTGGTAGACCTCGGCGAAACTCATCTTGCGCGGGTTGGCGCGCATCGCCTTGGATTGCTCTTCGAGTACGCTGGAGGCCTGCACGCGGAACTTCAGGCCACGGGCGTCCTTGGGTTCGTGGAGGGGCTTGTTGGCCGATAGCTGCTTCAGACCGTTGTGCCAGTAGGCCAGGCCGAGAATGCCCTTGCCCTGCATCGAGGTCAGCAACTGCTTGCCCTCGGCGGCCTGGAAGCGGTCCACCGCCGCCAGGTCGTCGAACAGGAACGGCAGGTCGTAGATCTGGATCTTTTTGGTGTACTGCTCGAATTTGGCCAGCGACGGCGCCAGCATCTGCACATCCCCCAGCAGCAGTGCCTCCATTTCCTTGCCATCGCCGAACAGCGAAGAGTTGGGGTAGACCTCAACCTTGACCCGCCCCGGCAGGCGCTCCTCGGCGAGCCTCTTGAACAGTAACGCGCCCTGGCCCTTGGGGGTGTTCTCGGCCACCACGTGGGCGAACTTGATGATGATCGGGTTGCCGGTGGATTCGGCGGCCTGAGCCAACCCGGCAGCGAGCAATGCGGCGGCACAGAACAGCGCTGTTGAGAGCTTGGACATGGACTTCACCTTTTTATTGTTGTGATTGAGGGAAGAGTGCCCAAGGCATGGCGTATAGAGAATTTCGAATTTTTGATACCCGCGTTCATCCCCGCCGAACGCCCCTCCCCATGGAGAAGCCGGCTTGCCGGCGAAAGGCTCCCGAGCCCTGCGCTGCCCCCGCCAACGCCTGCAAGGAGCAATTGAACCGCGGGCGCGTAACCCCTAAAGTCACGCCTTTCCGATTCCTGCTTCGAGATCGTCGATGGCCGCCCTTCGCCTGACCACCCTGCACACCACCCAAGCAGTACTGGACGCCTTTCGCGACAGCGGTGTCCCGGCCCAGGTGTTGCTGGAAGGTAGCGGCATCCAGCTGGCGGACCTGGAACTGCCCAACAGCCTGATCAACATCAGCCAGGAAATGCGCGTATTCCGCAATGCCGTGGCCTTTCGCCAGGACCTAGGGCTGGTGCTGGGACGCAACCTGCACGTCTGCGCCTATGGCATGTTCGGCCTGACCCTGCTGACCAGCGCCACCCTGCGCGAGGGTTGGTCCCTGGCGCTGCGCTACCCGTTGCTGCTGGGCACCTTCTTCCACCTCGACCTGGAACTGCGCGATGGCCTGGCCTGGCTCACTGCCGACCAGTACAGCGAGAGCGAGCTGGAAGTGTTCAACACCGATTTCTGCATGTCGTCCTACCGGGTCACCTGCCAGGACCTGCTGGGCTGTTCGCTGCCACTGCGCGAAGTGCACCTCAAGCATGGGCCGCAGCCCTACCTGGACAGCTACGAGCAAGCCTTCGATTGCCCCGTGCAATTCAATGCCGGGCGCAACGCCATCGGTTTCGACCCGGAGTGGCTGGACCGGCGCCTGCCCCTGGCGGACCTGGTGACCCAGAACGACATGCTGCAGCGCTGCATCCGCCTGAACGAGGAACTCAGCGCCCGCCCCACCTGGATCGACCAGGTGCGGCGCATCCTCAACGAACAGCTGCACGCCGTGCCGGACTTCGACAGCCTGGCGCGCCAGGTGCACTGCTCCCCCAGCACCCTGCGCCGGCGCCTGCGGGCCCAGCACACCAGCTACCAGCAATTGCTCGACGAGCTGCGCTACGCCCGGGCCCGCCAGTTGCTTGAACAGCACAGCCTGCCCATCTACCGCATCGCCGAGGCCCTGGGTTTCAAGGAAACCGCCAGCTTCCGCCATGCCTTCCAACGCTGGAGCGGCGTCGCTCCGGGGCGTTTCCGGCAACTGGCCGGCCAGCTGGGTCCGTTGTCAGACAATTCGCAAGAATGACGTCAAATATCCCCTATTGACCGTTGCCAACATTCTCTGTGGGACACTTCCGGCGAAAAATGACGCCCGGAAGGTTTCGCTTTCTTCAAGACATGGAGCTGTCGCATGAAATCGCTGCATACCGCGTTCACCAGCCTGGCCCTGGCCCTGGGCCTGACCTGTTCTTCCGGTGCCACGGCCGCCGCCGAGCGCACAGTAAACATCTTCAACTGGTCGGAATACATCGCCCCCGACACCATCAAGGATTTCCAGGCCAGCAGCGGGATCAAGGTCAAGTACGACATCTTCGAGAGCAACGAAGTGCTCGAGGCCAAGCTGCTCACCGGCAATAGCGGCTACGACGTGGTGGTGCCCTCCAGTGGCTTCGTCAGCAAGCAGATCAGTGCCGGAGCCTTCCAACCCCTGGACCGCGCCCAGTTACCGAACTGGAAGAACCTCGACCCGGCGGTGATGAAGCTGCTGGAACAGAGCGACCCGGGCAACCGCTACGTGATCCCCTACATGTGGGGCACCAACCTGATCGGTTATGACCGCGACAAGGTCCGCCAGTTGCTGGGCGACGATGCACCGGTCAACAGCTGGGACCTGGTGTTCAAGGAGGAGAACCTGAAGAAGCTCGGCCAGTGCGGCGTGACCTTCCTCGACTCGCCTACCGAGATGCTGCCCCTGGCCCTGCACTACCTGGGCCTTGACCCCAACAGCCAGAACCCTGCGGACTACCGCAAGGCCGAGGCCCTGCTGCTGAAGCTGCGTCCCTATGTGCGCTATTTCCACAGCGCCAAGTGGATGGGCGATATCGCCAACGGCAACATCTGCGTGGCGGTGGGCTATTCCGGTGGTTTCCTGCAGGCCGCCAACCGCGCCAACGAAGCCAAGAACGGCGTGCATATCGAGATGCGCATTCCCAAGGAAGGCACCCTGGCCTGGATCGATACAGTGGCCATCCCCAGCGGCGCCAAGCACGTGGACACCGCCCATGTCTTCCTCAACTACCTGATGGAACCCAAGGTCATCGCCTCCATCAGCAACTTCGTCGGCTACCCCAACGGCATCACGGACTCCAAGCCGTTCATCCAGCAGTCGCTGCTGGACAACCCGGACCTGTTCCCCAGCGCCGAGACCATGACCCGCCTGTTCCCCCTGGCGCCGCTGCCGGCCAAGGCCGAACGCACCCGCACCCGGACCTGGATCAAGGTCACCAGCGGACGCTGAACCACTTACCCCGAAAGCCTTGCGGCCTGGTAGGGAACCGGCCCGCAAGCTTTCGCCGCCGACTTGCCCTGCGCATCCGGCGCCCTGGAAAAAAGAGTTGTCCATGTCGTCAGCCACACCCAGCCATCCACCCCTGCACCAGCTGTCGATCGAGGCCTTGCTGCACGGTTTCGCCACCTTGCGGTTCACCCCGGTAGACCTGCTGCGCGACCTCTTGGCCCGCATCGAGCAGCATGAGCCACGGCTCAACGCCCTGTGCGAACGCCAGGACGCGGCGGCGTTGCAGGCCGCCCAGGCCAGTGCCGAGCGCTGGGCAGCCGGGCAACCCATGGGCCGCCTGGACGGCATCGCGGTGCTGGTCAAGGACAACCACGACATCCAGGGCTGGCACACCCGCAACGGCTCCAGGGCCCTGGCCAGCCGCCCGCCCCTGGAGCACGACTGCGCCCTGGTGGCACGGTTGCGCGAAGCCGGGGCGATCTTCATCGCCAAGACCACCTTGCCGGAACTGGCTTGTACGCCGCTGACCGACAGTCCTCTGACCGGGGTCACCCGCAATCCGTGGAACCTCGCCCTGCATGCCGCCGGCAGCAGCGGTGGCAGTACCGCCGGGGTGGCGGCCGGTTATGCCCCGGCCGCCACGGCCAACGACGCGGCCGGCTCGATCCGCACCCCGGCGAGCTTCTGCGGGGTGATCGGCTTCAAGCCCAGCCACGGCCTGGTTTCGACCAGCCCGGCCATCGATCCAGGCGGCTTGACCGCCGAGGGTCCGATCGCCCGCCATGTGCGCGACATCGCCTTGCTGCTGGAGTACATGAGCGCCTATGAACCCAGCGAGCCCTTTGCCTGGCCCCATGCCCCCCTGGGCTTCCTGGAACGGATCGAAGAGGGTGTCCAGGGCTTGCGCATCGCCTTCAGCGCCGACCTGGGTTATGCCGCCCATGTCGACCCGCAGATCGCCGCCAGTTGCCTGGCTGCGGCCCGACGCCTGGAGGCTGCCGGCGCGACCCTGGTGCTGGCCTCGCCGGACCTCGGCAACCCGGCCCCCGGTTTCGTGCGCTCCTGGCCCGTGGAAGCGGCCAGCACCGTGGACCTGGAGATCCCCGCTGAGCAACAGCACCTGATGGGCGACTTTCTCCAGCAGGCCCAGGTGCGAGCCCGCCAGCTCAATGCCCTGGACTATGCCAATGCCGTGCAGGAACGACACCAGGTAGCCCAGGTCCTGCATGCCTTTCTCAGCGACTACGACCTGCTACTGACCCCGACCGCGGTGGTCGAGCCGTTCGCCGTGGAATTGTCGAGCCCGCCCGACTGGCCACAACAGGCCAGCAGCATGTGGCAGCCGACCACGTTCCCATTCAACTACAGCCGCCAGCCGGCACTGAGCATGCCTTGCGGCCTGAGCGCCGCCGGCCTGCCCATCGGCTTGCAGATCGCCGCGCGCTTCGGACGCGACGACCTGGTGCTGCGAGCGGCCAGGGCCCTGGAAAAACTCCAGCCCATGGCGCCCTTCGCACATCCCCACGGCCTGGCCGACGCCCCTGAGGCGTCGGGTATCGAACAATAACGTACAAGCACAACCTGTCGGCGCCAGCCAGCGATGCGACACGGACAAGGAGGTGGACCATGGATTCTTCAAGCAGTTGGTACCAAGACACCCAGTTCGAGCATGACATCTATGTGATGGTCATTCGCGAGCCCAGTTCGCCAAGCCTCGACCCGCACCAGACCGGCTCCAGCTACAGCTATGTCGGGCGCCTGGCCGGCCAGGGCCAGCATCCGTGCTTTTCCCTGCACTTCGCCTGCCCGCCCTATGGCAACGACTACGCCAGTACCGACGCCGCCCTGCAAGCCGGCATGGCCCATGGCCGGGCGCTGGTGGAGCACTGGCGGACCCGTGGGCGCAAGCTGCCGGTCGGCGGCGAGATAGCCCTGCCCAGCTACAGCAGCTGACACAACAAGGCCCATGGCTGGCAGGAGGGCAGCGGCTGTCGTAGGCTGCCCCGCCGTCCGCCCATGCGCCATCTCCTGGAGTGTCGATCCATACACGCAAGAGGTGCAGGATGTAGGGCGCGCCCCCCTTGTCGACTTGCCCGGCATGGGCCAATCGCGATGGTCCGCTCCAGGCTGCTCATCGGACGCTACCGCAGGGGGCGGGGCTGGGATGTGCATGCTGAGACCGCGGCCGTTCTACCTGCACGCCGGCCCTGGCACAGGGTCAGGCCATCGCCAGCAAGCGCTGGGCCCGCAGCAGCACCGGGGCATCGACCATCTGCCCATCCACCTGGTAGGCCCCGACACCCTCGCGCCCGCCCTCCACCACCCGTTGGGCCCAGGCCAATTCCTCGGCGCTGGGCGCCAGGGCTTGATGGATCACCGGCACCTGGACCGGGTGGATGCACAGCGCACCGGCAAAGCCCATGGCGTAGGCGTGACGGACCGAGGCGGCCAGGCCCTGGCTGTCGGCGATGCCGGGAAACACCCCGTCCAGCGGCGCCTGCAGCCCCGCCGCCCGAGAGTGCAGGATCAGCGCCAACCGCGCTTGGTCAAGGGCGAACTGGGCAGCCGCCGAGCCGCTGCTGAGGTTGAGATCCAGGGCCAGGTCCAGGCCGCCGAACGACAGGCGATGGACCCCGGGTGCGCTGGCGATCTCGCCCAGGGCCAACAAGCCCCGGGCACTTTCGATGATCGGCCAGACCAGACGGCCGCTGGTCGCTACTCGCGCCACCTGGGCGGCGCACTCGACTTTCGGCAGGAGAATGCCCACCACCCCGGCATGAGCCTGGCAGAACGCCAGATCGGCCAGGTGCTGGGGGTGCTCGGGGGCGTTGATTCGTACCCACGCCCGGACCTGGGGCTGCGCCAGCAGGAAACGCCCCAGGTGCTCTCGCGCCTGCACCTTGAGGGGTTCCTCAACCGCGTCCTCGAAATCGACGATCACCGCATCGGCGCCACAGGCCAAGGCCTTGGCGAAACGCTCGGGGCGGCTGCCGGGGACGAACAGCGCGGAGCGGACAATGGGGTTGGACATGTTCGGATCCTTGTTATTGGAAGACCAGTGGCGGCCAGGCTTACTGCCCAGCTCCTGCGATAAGAGCCTGGTGTTGCCCTGCCCTCTGCAGGAGCCGGCTTGCCAGCACAGGCGATCTCACACGCCAGCTCCTACGCGCAGGTGGGGTTCAGATGACTCCGCGGGTCTGCAATTGCTCGATGCTTTGCAGGCTCAGGCCCAGCTCGGCGAGTATCGCTACGCTGTGCTGGCCCAGCGCCGGGACTGCGTCCATGCGCGGGGCATAGGCACTGTTGCGCGCTGGTGGCAACAACGCCGGCAGGCGGCCCGCCGGGCTGTCCACCTGGCGCCAGGCATCCCGGGCCGCCAGCTGCGGGTGCTGCCATACGCTCTGCATGTCGTTGACCCGGGCGTTGGCGATCTGCGCCTGCTCCAGCCGTTCGATCACCTGGGCGACGCTGAGCCGGGCAAAGCGCTCGACGATGATCTGGCGCAGCGCCTCGCGGTTGGCCGAACGCTTGAAGTTGGCGCCAAAGCGCTCGTCCGTGGCCAGTTCGGGCAGCGCCAGCACCTTGTCGCAGAAGGCCGCCCACTCTCGTTCGTTCTGCAGGCCTAGCATCACCGTGCCGCCGTCACCGGCGGGAAACGGCCCGTAGGGATAGATGGTGGAATGGGCCGCGCCGGCCCGGGGTGGCGGTTCGGCACCTTCGAAGGCGTAGTACAGGGGGTAGCCCATCCACTCCACCAGGCTTTCCAACATGCTGATGTCGATGCGGCTGCCCAGGCCGGTGCGCCCACGCAGCAGCAGGGCCGAAAGAATGCCGCTGTAGGCGTACATGCCGGCGGCAATGTCGGCGATCGAGCAACCGGCCTTGGCCATCTGCTCTGGTTCGGGGCCGCCGGTCACCGATACAAAGCCGCCTTCGCTCTGGATCAGCAGGTCATAGGCCTTTTTCCGCTCATAAGGGCCGCCTTCGCCGTAGCCGGAAATATCGCAGACTATCAGCCGTGGAAACCGCTCATGCAGCGCCTCGAAGGACAGCCCCATGCGTGCCGCCGCCCCTGGAGCCAGGTTCTGCACCAGCACGTCGGCCCCAGCCAGCAGGCTCTCCAGCACGCTCTCGGCTGCGGGCTGCTTGAGATCCAGGCTCAGGCTTTCCTTGGAGCGGTTGGTCCACACGAAGTGCGAGGCCAGGCCCTTGACCCGCTGATCGTAGCCCCGGGCGAAATCGCCGCTGCCGGGGCGCTCGACCTTGATCACCCGGGCTCCCAGGTCCGCCAGCTGGCGGGTGCAGAACGGCGCGGCAATAGCGTGTTCCAGGCTGACCACGGTGATGCCGTCCAAGGGTCGTGGCGGTGCTGTGTTGTCGGTCATGTTCGGTCCTCGCCCTGTTCGATGTCGGGCATTCAGAGCAGTGAGTTGAGGTCGGCAGCGTCCCGCAGGGCCCAGACCCGGCGGATCAAGGCATCGCCTTGCTCCGGGGTGCGGGCGCCGGAGAACTGCAGCAGGCGCTGGAACTTGTCTTCCAGCTCGGCCCGGGACAGGCCATTGCCCGGATCGCCCTTGGGCTCGTCGATGGCACCTTGCAGGATGCGGCCATCCACGCACTGCACCTCGATCCGGCCCAGCCAACGCGTTGGATAGCCAGCATCGACTTCAGGGTCCAGCTGCATGCCGACCTTGTCGCGAAACGCCGCGACCCGGGGGTCGCTTAGCGCATGGCGCTGGAACTCCGGCAGCCCGGCCTTGCCGTACACCGCGATCAGGCCGAGCACGGTGCCCATTGAAAACTTGGCCTGGTGCACGGTCTGCGGCACCTGGACCCGGCCCAGCACATCGATGGCGCCCTGGTGTACCCGGGTCACTACCCGGGCAATCTGCCGATGTTCCAGGCCTTCACGCTGCATCACCTCAAGCAAGGCATCGGCGGCGGGATGGGTGTGGCGGCACGAGGCGTGGAACTTGAACGAGGTTTCCAGCAGCGCCCAGCGGCTGCCCAGGCGGGCACTCAGCAGTGCCGGCTCGGCATTCCGGGACATACCGGCGGCCATGCCCTGCTCGCCTTCGAGGATATTGCGCGCGCCGCTCAGGCCGTCCCGGGTCAGGTAGGCGGCCAGCAGGCCATCGGCGGCGGCCTTGGCAGTGTGCAGTTGCTTGGAATCGGCGGCGTCACGCAAGAATTCCCAGAGCCCGGCGGCCTGGGTCCCGGCGCTGCCCAGAAGGTTGATGAACTGCTCACTGTCGAATTCCATCAGCTTGCCCACCGCCACCGCAGCGGCCAGGGTGCCGACGGTGGCCGTGGTGTGGAAGATCCGGTAGTGAGAACGACCCATGAATTCGCCGATGCGGATTCCCGCCTCATAACCGGCCACCGCTGCCAGCAGCAGCTCGCGGCCGGACTTGCCCAGGTCCTGGGCCGCCGCCAGCGCCGCCGGGAACACCACGGTGGCCGGGTGCAGCACGGAGCTATTGTGCAGGTCGTCCTGCTCCACCAGGTGTGACGAGGCGGCATTGACCAGGGCGGCGAAATACGCCGAGCTGCCGGCCCCATTGACCAGGATGCGCGCAGGGCCACTGGCCGGGCCCATGTGCCGGGCATAGGCCTCGAACAAGGGGATCGGGTGCGCGCCCTGGGCGGCAAGGGCCGAGCCCAGCCAGTCCAGGAACAGCTCTTGGGTACGCAGCAGGACGTTTTCCGGCAGCTCGGCGTAGCGCAGGCCGGCGAGGAACCCGGCCAGATCGTGGGTATGGCTCATGGGGGCTCCTTAGAAGCTGCGGGGCAGTTCCAGCAAATGCTCGGCGACGTAGGACAGGATCAGGTTGGTGGAGATCGGCGCCACTTGGTACAGCCGGGTCTCGCGGAATTTGCGCTCGACGTCGTACTCGCAGGCAAAGCCGAAGCCGCCGTGGGTCTGCAGGCAGGCATTGGCCGCTTCCCAGGAAGCCTTGGCCGCCAGGTACTTGGCCATGTTGGCGCTGGCCCCGGCGTTGCGGCCGCTGTCGTATTCCTCGCAGGCGCGCCAACGCATCAGGTCGGCAGCCTCGATCTCGATATGGGCCTCGGCAATCGGGAACTGCACGCCCTGGTTCTGGCCGATGGGCCGGCCGAACACCTCCCGGTCGCGGGCATAGGCGCTGGCCTTCTCGATGAACCAGCGGCCATCACCGATGCATTCGGCGGCGATCAGTGTGCGCTCGGCGTTGAGGCCGTCGAGGATGTACTTGAAGCCCTTGCCCTCCTCGCCGATCAAGCTGTCGGCGGGCAGCTCCAGGTTGTCGAAGAACAGCTCGTTGGTCTCGTGGTTGACCATGTTGGCAATGGGCTGCACGGTCAGGCCATTGCCGATGGCCTGGCGCAGGTCCACCAGGAAGATCGACATGCCCTCGGATTTTTTCTGCACCTGGGCCAGTGGCGTGGTGCGGGCCAGCAGGATCATCAGGTCGGAATGCTGAATGCGCGAGATCCACACCTTCTGCCCGTTGATCACATACTTGTCGCCGCGGCGAATGGCGGTGGTCTTGATCTTGGTGGTATCGGTGCCGGTGGTGGGCTCGGTGACGCCCATCGATTGCAGGCGCAATTCGCCGCTGGCGAACTTGGGCAGGTAGTAGCGCCTTTGCGCTTCGCTGCCATGCCGCAGCAGGGTGAACATGTTGTACATCTGCCCATGCACGGTGCCGGAGTTGCCGCCGCAGCGGTTCACTTCTTCGAGGATCACCGAGGCTTCGGCCAGCCCCAGGCCAGAGCCGCCATACTCGCCAGGGATCATCGCCGCCAGCCAGCCGGCCTCGGTCAGGGCCTTGACGAAAGCTTCCGGGAAGCCCTTGCGCTCATCGATGCCGCGCCAGTAGGCGGCGTCGAACCCGGTGCACAGTGCGCGCACGCCTTCCCGGATGGCATGGAGTTCTTCAGTGTCATGGGGGTTCATCACTCGGCACTCCGCCTTTGCTTATTGTTGAGATTCAGTCGAACTGCACTTCGCCGCGCTGGGCCAGCCCGGAGCCATCGCCAGCCCACAGCTCGGCGTGTCCAGGGGCGCTGATGCGCCCGCCGACCTCGAAAGGCTGCGGGACCATCAAGGGCCGCAGGCCGCGGTAGGCGAAATGGTGCAGGCGCGCCTCGGGGTGGGCCCGGCAGAAGGCCCCCAGGCTCAGGGTGGCGATCAGTGGGCCATGCACCACCAGCCCCGGGTAGCCCTCGGTGGCGGTGACGTAGGGATAGTCGTAGTGGATGCGATGGCCGTTGAAGGTCACTGCGCTGTAGCGAAACAGCAGGGTCGGCGTGGGCTCTACCGGCTCGCGCCAGTTGCCTTCGGGCAGCGGCTCGCCACTGCTCATTTTGGGCGGAGTCGGTTCGCGGTAGACGATGTCCTGTTCTTCACGCAACGCCAGTTGGCCGTCCTGAAAGTATTCGTGGCACAGGGTGACGAACAGCAGCTTGCCGGTGCGCCCGGCCTTTTCCTCGACCTGGAGAATGGTGCTGGTGCAGCTGGCCTCGGCGCCGACCCGCAGCGGCTGATGAAACGCCAGGCGGCCACCGGCCCACATGCGGTTGCGGTTGTTCGCCGGCGGCAGGAAACCGCCCCGCGCCGGATGCCCGTCGTCGCCCAGGGTCGAGGCCGGCTGCGGCTGCTGGAAGAAACACCAGTGCCACAACGGCGGCAGGGCTTCGCCCGGAGCCGGGACGGGCTGGCCGAACGTGGCGGCGATGCGGGCCAGCAGGTGATGGCTGAGGTGGTCGTCGATCCGCTGGCTGCGGCCGATCCAGGCGCTGGGGTCGGTGGCACTCATGGTGGCAAGGTCCTGTGGCACGAAGGTGATGGCGACCATCATGCAAGGGGCTGGCGCGTATGGAGAATTTGCATTTCTATAAACCGGCGTTCGTTTATGCTGAACGCTATTCATCCCTATCCCTGCCTTCAGGAGCCCGGACATGCATTTCGATCTGGCGGACCTGCGCCTGTTTATCCATATTGCCGAATCCCCGAGCCTGACCCAGGGCGCGCGTCGCGCCTTCCTCTCGCCAGCGGCCGCCAGCGCACGAATCAAGGCCTTGGAAGGCCAGCTCGACACCCGCCTGCTGTACCGCGACAGCCGCGGCGTGGAAGCCACACCCGCCGGCGAACGGCTGCTGCAGCACGCGCGGCTGATCATGCGCCAGGTGGATTACCTGAAAAGCGAATTCACCCAGTACGGCGGCGATTCTTCCGGGCACATCCGCATCTTCGCCAACACCACGGCGGTCACCGAATTCCTGCCGGAAGTGCTGGCGAAATTTCTCTCGGTACACCCTGGAGTCACAGTGGACCTGCAGGAGCGCCTGTCCCGGGACATCGTTCGCGGCGTGCTGGACGGCACCAGCGACATGGGCATCATCGCCGGCCCGGTGGAAGCCAGCGGCCTGCAGGTCCTGCACTTCAGCACCGACCACCTGGTGTTGATGGTGCCCGTGGACCACCCACTGTCGGGGCAGGCCTCGGTGACCCTGGAACAGACCCTGGCCTACCAGCACATCGGCCTGCATGAAGGCAGCACCCTCTTGACCTTCCTGCGCGAGCATGTGGAACGCCTGGGCAAGCAACTGTCGCTGCGCATCCAGATGTCGAGCTTCGAGGCGATCTGCCGCATGGTGGAAGCCGGGGTCGGCATCGGAATCATTCCCGAGTCCGCGGCCTTGCGGCACAGTCGCACCATGCAGTTAGTGACGGTGAAGCTGGATGAAAGCTGGGCCGTGCGCGAACGCAGCGTCATCGTCCGCGAACTGGAGGCCCTGCCCGGCAGCGTGCGGGCGCTGATCGCGACACTGATGCCCGATAACCGGAGCCCACAGCCTCGTGACCGGTGATCGCCCTGGCCGGCAGCACAAGCAAAGACATTGATGCCGGTCAAGCAATCGCCCCGTCACAAGGATGAAGCTTTGGGCAACCAGGGCTGTGGTTGCAGCCCGCCCTTTGGCTCCACGGAGACTTGACCATGTCCAGCAGCGCTCTCGATATGCTCCCTCACCCGCCGTTCCCGGCGCAGCAAGGCCAGTACTGGATCGACGCCTTGAGCGACGGCAGCCATGTGTTGATCCGCCCACTGCGCCCGCAGGATCGCCAGCGGGAAAAAGCCTTCATCGAAAACCTTTCGCCCATCACCCGGCACCAGCGCTTTCTCGGCGAAGTCAAGGAGGTGGGTGGTCAACTGCTCGACCAGTTGATGGATGTCGGCACCGCGCAACGGGTGGCCTACGTGGCCCTGGTGCATGACAACGGCGAGCTGCGGGAAGTCGGTATCAGCCGTTATGCCCAGGTGGACGACCAGCCCTGGCGCTGCGAATTCGCCGTGACCGTCGCCGATCAATGGCAAGGCAAGGGCCTCGGCGCCCTGCTGATGCAGCACCTGATCGACGAGGCCCGCCACAACGGCTACCAGCAGATGTACTCGGTGGACTCGGCCACCAACTACAGCATGCGCCGCCTGGCCAAGCTCCTGGGCATGCGTAGCGCCATCGACCCCGACGACGCCACCCAGGTGATCCACAGCCTGGCGTTGTAACCCTCCTGGCCGCGCCTCGGGTCGAGGCGCGGCCGCATTACCCGCAGAACCTCGCTTGCGCCCAGCTTTGCCTCTGCCTGAACAGCCCAATCCAGAGCGCTCCGAGCTTTGCTGGCAGGCGGCTTAACACTCTTTGACATTTTCCTGACAAAGCTGCCAAAGACTGGCCGCACGCCCTTCCCTAGCATTTCCGGCATTCAATCCTTGTGCCCGGGTGTTTCATGTCCGCCAAACTCTTTGGCCTGCCGCTGTTGGGCATCCTGCTGAGCAGCCTGGGCTGCAATGGCCAGCCGCCGGCGCCGCCCACCATCACCCGGGGCGACTACGCCAGCATCATTCGCTACCTGAAGCAGTACATCCCGCAGCAGATGGCCGAGCACCAGGTGCCCGGCTTGTCCATCGCCCTGGTAGACGGCCAGGAGCTGATCTGGACCCGGGGCTTTGGTTTCGCCGACAAGGAGCGGGGCCTGCAAGTGACCGAGAACACCGCATTTCGTGCCGGAGCCCTGTCGCAGTTGCTGACGGCCACGGCGGTGATGCAACTGGTGGAGCAAGGCCGCTTGCAACTGGATGCGCCCCTGCAGGCGACGCTCAAGGAGTTCTACGTCCGTTCGCGCTTCCATGACGACCAGGACGCCGCCGACCGGGCGGTGACCTTGCGCCGCTTGCTCAGCCACCAGGCCGGCATGCCCGCCGAATACCTGCATGACCTGCGTACGCCCCATGTCCTGGGCCAGCTACCGCAAAAGGTCAGCGGCGTGTGGTTGAACAATGCCCCCGGTACCCGGACCGCCTATTCAAATCTGGGCTACGCCTTGCTGGGCGCGGCCATCGAACGCAGCACCGGCCAGGACTTCGAGCAGCACCTGCAAAGCAGCCTGCTGCGCCCCCTGGGCATGCGCCAGTCGAGTTTCATCGGTGACAGCCGCCAGGAGCCCTATCGCGCCCTGGGTTACCAGGACGGCGCCGCCAGTGCGCATGGCCCGGAGCGCGACATTCCCGCCAGCGGCCTGTGGACCAGCCCACGGGACCTGAGCCAGTTCGTCCGGATGCTGTTCGCCCAGGGCCGCTACAAGCAGCGCCAACTGTTGTCGGCCAACTCGGTGCAGGAGATGACCCGCCCGCAGAACATCGGCAATGCCCTGGATTTCGACTGTGAAGTGGGCCTGGGCTGGTTCCTCTCGCCATGCGGCGATGAGTGGGTGCGCCCCGGCATTCGTACCTGGCAGCACAGTGCCATCGGCAACAGCTTCCATGCCCAGGTCAGCGTGCTGGCGGAACAACAGCTGGCGGTGATCGTGATGAGCAACTCCGACACTGGCGAGGCGCTGGTTCCGGACCTGGTGACCCAGGCCCTGCGCATGCTGCTGCAGGCCCATGGCGCTCCCGAGGAACAACAGGCGAGCACTGGCCAGCCACACCTGGAACCGGCCGTAAGGCGCCGGGTGCCCGAGGCCGCCGACCGCCAGCAACTGGCCGGTTTCTATGCCACGGCCTATGGGGTGCTGCGGATCAGGGACCAGGGCCAACGGTTGTTCGGCGAGGTGGCCGGCACCCGCTTCGAACTGCTGCGCGACGAAGATGGCTGGCTGCGCGCCCAGAAAAAAATCCTTGGCCTCTGGCTCCAGGACCTGGGCGACCTGGGCCGGGTGCAACTGGACGTCATCAGCATCCAGGGACACCGGGTGTTCGCCGCCAAGAGCCACGGCCAGTTGCTGGCGGTGGGCGAGCGCATCGACCCGGTACCGCTGCCCGACAACTGGCTGGCCACGGTGGGTACCTACGAAGCCCTTGGCGACAGCGAGCAAAACACTCCCGTGAGCGAAATCAGCATCGCCCTGGAAGAGGGCTTCCTGATGATCCGCAGCCTGCAGCAAGGCCGCATCCTGACTGACTACATCCTGGCGCCGGTGGATAACGCGCATGCGGTGATCGCCGGCCACGGTCCCGGCCTGGGCGACACCGTGCGACGCCAGATCAACGGTATCAACGTGCTGGGCTACTCGTTCAAGCGCTCCTACAACTCCCACTACCTGAGGTTTTAAATCGCTATGAAAATCCTGAAACGCTCCACCACCGCGCTCTGGCTCGGCACCCTGGGCCTGACCACGGCTTCTGTCGTCGCCCATGCCGAGGATTGGAAATTCGGCGTCAACGCCGGGGTGGCCAGCGTTCCACGCTACAGCGGCAGCGACCAGCGCACCGTGATGCCGATCTTCGGCGCCGAGATCGTCAGCCCCTACGGCATCTTCCTCAACACCGAGCAGGGCCTGGGCTGGGGCAACAAGTGGGGCGACCTGTCGTTCAGCACCTGGGTCGGCCCAAGCGAGTCGCGCCGCGACAAGAACCACATGGGCCAGGGCTCCAAGCGCCTGAAGGGAATGGGCGACATCAAGACCCGCGCCCAGTACGGCGCGCACCTGGGCTACGACCTGGGCCCGTTCGAGCTGGGCGCCACCGTGACCCACGCCGTGAAGAAAAACAATAACCGCGATACCGGCCGGGCCTACAGCCAGCTGGAGCTGAGCATCGGCACCCAGTTGTATGAAGGCAGCTACGGCAGCCTCGACGCCAGTGTCAACACCCTGTTCGGCAACGCCGACTACATGCAGACCTGGTACGGCGTCAGCGGCACCCAGGCGGCCAACAGCCGCTTCAGTGCCTACAACGCCAAGGGCGGCCTGATCAGCAGCGGTGCCGACCTGACCTGGACCTTGCCGCTCAACCAGCAGACCAAGCTGTCCACCCAGCTGTCCATGGATTACCTGGGCAAGAAGGCCGCCGACAGCCCGATCGTCGACCGGCGCCTGCAGACCGTGCTGTCTTCGCAGATCGAATACAGCTTCTAAGGCCGTAAAAAATACGGCCCGTGATCACGGGCCGTAGGGTGTTGAGACCAGGCTCCGCGAGGGGCTTGGTCATTTTTGTGCTCTGCCCTGGCGCAGTGTCAATCCGTGCTGGCCCAGGTCATGCGGAACGAGGCACCGCCCCACTCCGAGTCCATCACTTCGACCTTGCCGCCATGCCATTGCGAAACCCTGCGCACCAGGGCCAGGCCCAGGCCGAAGCCGCCGGTGCGCCGGTCGCGGCTGGCATCGAGCCTGGAGAATGGCTCGAAGATCTTTTCCCGTCCCTCTACCGGCACACCCGGGCCGTCATCGTTGACCCGCACTTCGTAACCGTTTTCCAGGCGTACCAGGGATACCTCCACACGCCGCTCGGCGTAGCGGATAGCGTTGCGCAGCAGGTTGATCACGGCCCGGGCCATGAAGCGCGGCTCGATGCTGATGTACTCCACCTGGCAGGAGCGAATCAGCAACCGCACGCCCGCCGCCTCGGCCTCCAGGGCAACGCTGCCGATCACGCTGTCGAGCCAGCTCTGGGCCTGGATGTTCTCGCGGTTGATCGAGGCTGCGCCATGTTCCAGGCTGGCGTAGCTCAAGAGCTCGGAAACCATTTCCTCCAGCTCGCCCAGGTCGGCATACATGTCGCAGATCAGCTCCTGGCTTTCCTGCGGGTCCGGGTTCTGCTTGAGCTGGTCCAGCTCGAACGACAGCCGGGCAATGGGCGTGCGCAACTCGTGGGACACGGCATTGGTCAACTCGCGCTGATTGGCGATCAGGCCTTCGATGCGTGCGGCCATGCGGTTGAAGTGCTGGGCCAGGTCACGGATGTTGGAACGCCGCGACAAGTGCAGGCGAGTGCCCAGGTCGTTGCTGCCGAAACGCTCGGCGGCCAGGCGCAGGCTCTCCAGGTCACGCCAGTGCGGCCGCACCCAGAAGTACAGGACGATGCCTAGCAGAGCACCGAGCAAGGCATAGGCGGCGATGCTGTAGAGCAAGGTCAAAGGTTGCTCTTCCGGCAGCTTGATGCTCAATAGCTGCGGACCGCCGTCGATACTGGAGATGAACTCGTCGTACTCATCGCCGCGCACCACCAATTGGCTGGAGTCCAGCAGGGCCTGCTCGCGAGGAGTCAGGCTCAATTGATCGGCATCTACCAGCGCCAGCAACAGCCCATAGTGGGGCTTGAGCTCTTCCAGCTGGCGCAGGCGCCCGGATTCGTCCAGCGGTCTTAGCTGTTCACCCAGACTGTAGGCCTGCCCCCGGACCGCCTCGCGGTTGTAGGACTCGATCAGGTCGGCCGCCAGGTAGTTGAGGAAAATGTGTTGCACTGCTGCCATCGACCCGGCGAAACCCAGGACCAGGAACAGGTAGAGCCCCAGAAACAGCCGCAGCATTCAGATCTCCCAGGCGAATGGGTTGAACAGGTAGCCCTTGCCCCACACGGTCTTGATGCAGGCCGGTTCACGGGGGTTGTCCTTGAGTTTGTGGCGCAGCTTGCTGATGTAGACATCGACGCTGCGGTTGAGGCCGTCGAACTCGATACCGCGCATGCGGTTGAGAATATCGTCCCGCGACAGGGTCTTGCCCGCGGCGCTGGCCAACAACCACAACAGTTCGAACTCCATGGTGGTCAATTCGACCGGCTCGCCGGCCAGGCGCACCTCGCGGCTGCTGCGATCGATGTTCAACACACCGAACTCCAGGGCCCCACGCTGGGCTGCGGGCTCGGGCACCTGGCGTCGCTGCAGGGCCCGCAGGCGCGCCAGCAGCACCGCCGGCTTGATCGGCTTGATCACGTAGTCATCGGCGCCGGATTCCAGGCCGAGGATATGGTCAAGGTCGTCCTCCTTGGCGGTGAGGATCACGATCGGGGTGTCCGATACCGCACGGATTTCCCGGCACACGTGCAGGCCACTCTGGCCCGGTAACATCAGGTCGAGTACCACCAGTTTCGGTTTGAATTCAAGAAACGCCGACAGGGCCACATCGCCCCGATGGACCGTCAACACTTCAAAGCCATGCTGGGACAGGAAGTTGGCGATCAGCCCGGCGAGCTTTTCGTCATCTTCCACCAGCAATACTTTGCCAAGACCCAGGTTTTCCATAAATACCAGTCTGCGAACACACGATTTGAGTGTGCGCATTATAAGCGGCAGAGGATTAACGAAAGGCTAACGAGAAGCACAAAACCTGGAACCGGCACGGGTTTATGCAAGATTTCATCTTTTTAAGAGTTTTTAACAATTTGCCCCGGGCGCAGCCGCAGGAGCCTGGTTCACCAGGCCGGAACGCCGCTATGGAAGCGGAACTCCTGGTCGGGGGATTCGATCAGCTCCTGCTCGGCGGCCCGCACTTTGTCGATCACCCGGGCGATATCCTCGGCATCGCCGTACTGGTAGGCCAGCTTCAGGTAACCCTGGTAGTGCCGGGCTTCGCTCTTGAGCAAGCCGAAGTAGAACTTGCCCAGTTCCTCGTCCAGGTGCGGCACCAGGGCCTCGAAACGCTCGCAACTGCGCGCCTCGATGAAAGCCCCCACCACCAGGGTATCCACCAGCTTCACCGGCTCGTGGTTGCGCACCACCTTACGCAGGCCCGAGGCATAGCGGCCAGCGGAGAGCTGGCGCAGCTCGACCTTGCGCTTCTTCATCAGGCGCAGGACCTGTTCGTGGTGCACCAGCTCTTCACGAGCCAGGCGCGACATCATGTTGATCAGGTCGATGTGCGAGTGGTACTTGGCGATCAGGCTCAGGGCCGTGCTGGCGGCCTTGAACTCACAGTTCTTGTGGTCGATCAGCAGGGTTTCCTGGTCGGCCAGGGCGGCCTGGACCCAGGCATCGGGAGTCTGGCAGCCGAGGAATTCGGCAATCGGCGGGAAGTTCATCGACGGGTATCCGGGCAATCCGCTGCGGCCCGCAGGTGACGGGCGGCGCTAGGGGTGAAGGGTAAATACGAGGCTCGCGGGACAGCAAGGCTTTGCAGCCAAAGGCGCGATTATACCGGCCGCGCCGCAGACCACCAGCGACCGCGCTTGATATGCATCAACGTCCGGCCTAAGTGCCAGCAACTATAGTGATGAGCAGTTCCCATTCACTCTCTGCCGGAGTTCACGATCATGCAAAGCATCCGCAGTATCCTGGTGGTCATCGATCCCACGCCTGGCGAAAGCCTGGCCCTCAAGCGCGCCAAGCTGATCGCCGGGGTCACCCAGGCTCACCTGCACCTGCTGGTCTGCGACAAGAAGCATGAGCATTCGGCCTTGCTCAGGGTGCTCAAGAGCAGCCTGACCGGCGAAGGCTACAGCGTCACCACCGAGCAGGCCTGGAACGAGAGCCTGCATGAAACCATCATCGACGTGCAGCAGGCCGAAGGTTGTGGCCTGGTGATCAAGCAGCACCTGCCGGACAGCCCGTTGAAAAAGGCCTTGCTGACACCCGCCGACTGGAAACTGCTGCGCCACTGCCCTACCCCGGTCCTGCTGGTCAAGACCGCCACGCCCTGGACCGGCGGCGTGGTCATGGCGGCCATCGACGTCGGCAACCTGGATGGCGAGCACCGTGCCCTGCATGCCAGCATCGTCGACCATGGCTTCGACATCGCCAGCCTGGCCAAGGCCCAGTTGCACGTGATCAGCGCCCATCCGTCGCCGATGTTGTCGGCGGCCGATCCGGTATTCCAGCTCAAGGAGACCATCGAGAAGCGCTACCGAGAAGCGTGCAAGGCATTCCAGAGCGAATTCGATATCGACGACGGACACCTGCATATAGAAGAAGGCCCGGCCGACGTACTGATTCCCCACATGGCCCACAAGCTGGAAGCGGCGCTGACCATCATCGGTACCGTGGCCCGCACCGGCCTCTCGGGGGCGCTGATCGGCAATACCGCCGAGGTGGTCCTCGATGCCCTGGACAGCGATGTACTGGTGCTCAAGCCGGCGCAGATCATGAGCCACCTCGAAGAACTGGCCGCCAAGGCCTGAGGCAGCGAGTCGTGGCGAGGCAAGCCGCCCCGCCAGGCAGCTCACTCAGGAGCCCAGCGCGTCCTTGAGAAAACCCGGGGCGATATAGCGCTGGTAATGGGCCTCGGAGAGCAGGAAGAACTCGCGATCGATGGCGTCGCGCAACTCCGGCAAGCCCCAGTCGCGAAACTCCGGCAGCAACACCATCCCATAGGCATCCAGCTGGTTGATCACCCGCGCGCCCCGGGCGATCAACTGGTAGGCCCAGCAGTACTCCGACTGGTGGGGCACGAAACGGATCTTGCGCTGCTCCAGCTGGGTCCGCAGGCGCACCGGATCGAAGACTTCCAGCTTGGCCGTCATCACCTGCACCAGCAGCTGTTCCAGGCGTAGCCAGACTGCGCGCTTCTGATCCTCGTTGTAGCCGTTCCAGTTGACCACCTCGTGGTGGAAGCGCTTGCAGCCACGACACACCAGGTCGCCGTAGACAGTGGAGCAGAGGCCGACGCAGGGGGTCTTGATGGTCTGGTTAGGCATAGATGAAAGTCACGCGGGAAAGCAAAACAGGCCGGCATGTTAGCCCTTTGTCTAACATTGATCACCCCTCAAACTTCAATACGCCAACTTACGTTTAGATTTTTTTTGCCGTAGAATCATCCAGCCTTTTTAGGCGCCAATGTCCGTTTGAAGCTGTTTTCAAAGCGTCACGAGCACAGTCGTTCCTTCAGAGCGGTGTTGGCGAAGGGTTTTTCCAGCGGGGAAAAACCCGGAGCCAACCCTCATCCAGCTCCCGTTCTGCAGGCGTAAAACTTTGAAAGCAGCTTCTGTAAGGAATTGACGGTAATTCTGGCTAAGTGGCGCACAACGCCACGCAGCGCATGAGTACGGCAATTTCGGGATGAGCGTCCCGGACACCCATTTGGGACCACTGATGAGGGTAATAACTGTGCTTGAAGCCTACCGCAAACATATCGAAGAGCGTGCAGCACTGGGTATCGTTCCCCAGCCGTTAAACGCCGAACAAACTGCAGGCCTGGTCGAGCTGCTGAAAAACCCGCCGGCCGGCGAAGAAGCCTTCCTCGTAGACCTGATCACCAACCGCGTTCCGCCAGGAGTCGACGAAGCAGCCTATGTCAAGGCCGCTTTCCTCTCCGCCGTCGCCAAGGGCGAAGCCAAATCGCCATTGATCGACCGCAAGCACGCCACCGAACTGCTGGGCACCATGCAGGGCGGCTACAACATCGAAACGCTGGTCGCGCTGCTGGATGACGCCGAACTGGGCGCCGTCGCCGCCGAACAGCTCAAGCACACCCTGCTGATGTTCGATGCCTTCCACGACGTAGCTGAAAAAGCCAAGGCCGGTAATCCCCACGCCAAGGCCGTGCTGGACTCCTGGGCCGCCGGCGAATGGTTCACCGCCCGTCCCGCCATCGCCGACAAGTACACCCTGACCGTGTTCAAGGTGCCTGGCGAAACCAACACCGACGACCTGTCCCCCGCCCCGGACGCCTGGTCGCGCCCTGATATCCCGCTGCACGCCCTGGCCATGCTGAAGATGGCTCGCGATGGCATCGAGCCTTCGCAACCAGGTTCGGTCGGCCCACTGGCGCAGATCGAAGCGGTCAAGGCCAAGGGCTTCCCGGTCGCCTACGTCGGTGACGTGGTCGGTACCGGTTCCTCGCGTAAATCGGCCACCAACTCGGTGCTGTGGTTCTTCGGCGACGACATCCCTTACGTGCCGAACAAGCGCGCCGGTGGCTTCTGCTTCGGCACCAAGATCGCCCCGATCTTCTACAACACCATGGAAGACGCCGGCGCCCTGCCGATCGAATTCGACTGCACCAACCTGGCCATGGGCGACGTCATCGACGTCTACCCGTTCAAGGGTGAAGTGCGCCGTCATGGCAGCGACGAGCTGGTCACCAGCTTCGAGCTGAAAACCGAAGTCCTGCTGGACGAAGTCCGCGCCGGCGGCCGTATCCCGCTGATCGTCGGCCGTGGCCTGACCGAGAAGGCCCGTGCCGAACTGGGCCTGGGTGCTTCGGACCTGTTCAAGAAGCCAGAGCAGCCTGCCGATTCGGGCAAGGGCTTCACCCTGGCGCAGAAAATGGTCGGCCGTGCCTGCGGCCTGCCGGAAGGCCAGGGCGTGCGCCCGGGTGCCTACTGCGAACCGAAGATGACCACCGTCGGTTCCCAGGACACCACTGGCCCGATGACCCGCGACGAACTGAAAGACCTGGCGTGCCTGGGCTTCTCCGCCGATCTGGTGATGCAGTCGTTCTGCCACACCGCGGCCTATCCGAAGCCGATCGACGTCACCACCCACCACACCCTGCCCGACTTCATCCGCACCCGGGGCGGCGTGTCCCTGCGTCCTGGCGACGGCATCATCCACAGCTGGCTGAACCGCATGCTGCTGCCTGACACCGTCGGCACCGGCGGCGACTCTCACACCCGCTTCCCGATCGGCATCTCGTTCCCGGCCGGTTCCGGCCTGGTGGCCTTCGCCGCCGCCACCGGCGTCATGCCGCTGGACATGCCGGAGTCGGTACTGGTGCGTTTCAAGGGCAAGCTGCAACCCGGCATCACCCTGCGTGACCTGGTCCATGCCATTCCTTACTACGCGATCCAGCAGGGCCTGCTGACCGTCGAGAAGAAAGGCAAGAAGAACATCTTCTCCGGCCGCATCCTGGAGATCGAGGGCCTCAACGACCTGACCGTCGAGCAAGCCTTCGAACTGTCCGACGCCTCGGCCGAGCGTTCCGCCGCCGGTTGCACCATCAAGCTGCCGGAAGATGCGATCGCCGAATACCTGAAGTCGAACATCACCCTGCTGCGCTGGATGATCAGCGAAGGCTACGGCGATGCCCGTACCATGGAGCGCCGCGCCCAGGCGATGGAAGCCTGGCTGGCCAAGCCAGAGCTGCTGGCTGCCGACGCCGACGCCGAGTACGCCGCGGTCATCGAGATCGACCTGGCCGACGTCAAGGAGCCTGTGCTCTGCGCGCCGAACGACCCGGACGATGCCCGCCTGCTGTCCACCGTTGCCGGTGACAAGATCGACGAAGTGTTCATCGGTTCGTGCATGACCAACATCGGTCACTTCCGCGCTGCCGGCAAGCTCCTGGACAAGGTCAAGGGTGGTATCCCGACCCGCCTGTGGCTGGCCCCGCCAACCAAGATGGACGCCCACCAGCTGACCGAGGAAGGCTACTACGGCATCTACGGCAAGGCCGGTGCGCGCATGGAAATGCCAGGCTGCTCGTTGTGCATGGGTAACCAGGCACGTGTGCAGACCGGTTCGACCGTGGTCTCCACCTCGACCCGTAACTTCCCGAACCGCCTGGGCGATGCCACCAACGTGTACCTGGCCTCGGCCGAGCTGGCCGCGGTCGCTTCGATCATCGGCAAGCTGCCGACCGTCGAAGAGTACATGCAGTACGCCAAGGACATCGACAGCATGGCTGCCGACGTCTACCGCTACCTGAGCTTCGACCAGATCGCCGAGTTCCGCGAAGCGGCCGCCAACGCCAAGATCCCGGTGGTGCAAGCCTAAGGTTCTAGCGTTGTAGAAAGAACGCCGCGTATTCCACGATACGCGGCGTTTTTTATTGCCTGCGATCCGCTGGCGGCGCTCAGCCCTCTTCATGCCCGAGCAACAGGGACAGCAAGGCCGAGGCCGTACTGATCAGCGCCGTTGCCAGGAATGCGGCCTGGTAGCCAGCCAGTTCCGCGGCCTGCGACAGCACGGCTCCCCCGGCGCTGCGCAATCCGACCCCATGGGCCAGGGCCACCAGCGACGCCAGGCCAATGGCCCCACCCAACTGCCGTGCGGTATTTTGCAGGCCGGCTGCCAAGCCTGAATCCTTCTGCGGTATGCCCGACAACACGGCCTGGGTCGCACTCATCAGGGTAAGACCACATCCTATCCCCACGAGCGAGGTCGGCAACAACAGGTCTACCAGCATCGACGGCTGCGCCGGCAACCCATGGAGCCAAGCCAGGCCAGCTGCCGAGGTCAACCCGCCCACCAGCGGCAACCGCTTGAACCCCGCCTCCCGCAAACGCCGGGACAGCATCGCGGCCACCGCCAGGGTCAAGGCCAGGGGCAACATCGCCAGGCTAGTATCCCAGGCATCGAACCCGACGATCCGCTGCAGTGCCTGGGACAGGAAGTAGGTGGAACAGGTCAGTACCGCGCCGAGCCCACCGATCATCAGCATGCCGATGGGTACGTTGCGCAGGCGCAGGACCTCCAGCCGTACCAGCGGCTCCCGGGCCCGGCGTTGCACCATGATGAACACCGGCAATGCCACCCCCGCCACCACCAGGGCCAGTTGTACCGACGGTTCACTCCAACCATCGTGGGTCGCCTGGGCCAGGGCGAAGATCAACGCTCCCAGCGCCAGGGTAAGGGACACCGCGCCGGGTACATCGAGGGCCTGCCCACGACTGTCGGCATTACGCGGGTTGAGAAAAACCCAGACAATGGCCATCAGCAGCACCCCCGCCGGTACATTGACGAACATCACCCAGCGCCAGCCCCACAAACTGGTCAACACACCACCGGCCACCACGCCGAACGCCGAGCCCATGGCCGCACAAGCCGCCCAGAGGCCAATCGCCCGTTCCCGCCCAGCGCCTTGGGGATGCCCGGCCATGATCACCGCCAGTGGCGAGGTGGCCAGGGCCGCCGCCGCGAAGCCTTGCACGGCACGGGCCGCCAGCAGCATCGGGGCGCTATTGGCCAGGCCCGCAGCCAGGCTGGCAGCGCTGAACAACGCCAACCCCCACAACAGAACGGCCCGCCGGCCATAGAGATCGCCGGCCCTGGCCGCGAGCAACATGAAGCCGCCCAGCAGCAACAAATAGACGTCCACCACCCACTGCAACTGTACGCTCGACAGCGCCAGGTCCTGGCGCATGGCAGGCAGGGCGATGTTCACGATGGCGCCATCCATGACCACCATGAAGGCACACAGGCAAGCCACCAGCGTGGCAACCCAGGAAGGGGTTCCGCGCCTGAGCAAGGCCGGCGCGGGAGACAGGGAAAGCGATGACATGAGAACTCCTCGAAAGACGGGGCAAGCCAACTCTGCCTGCCCACAGGACGTGTGGACGTCATTCTGTGCCCTGCGGCACAATGCAGCGGTAACGGCAAACACCCAGAAAATAGTGAAAAGTGCTCAACATGAATGCCCAGGATGCCAGCTCCCGGATCGATCTCAGCGAATGGTGCGAAGGGCCGGACATCATCGCTCTACGGGGCGATGACAGCCCCCAGGCCGAATTCCGCCTTGGTACCCGGGAATACGACTGGCACCAGCATGCTCGCGGACAGGTGTTCTGCGTGGAGACCGGGCTGATCCAGGTGCGCACCGCCCATGGCGCCTGGTCGTTGCCACCCCAGCGCGCCGGCTGGATTCCCCCGCAGGTCCCCCATCAGATCCGCGTCAGCGGGGCCATGACCGGCTGGAGCCTGCTGCTGTCATCCAAGGCCTGCCAGCCGTTGAGCGCCACGCCCTGCGTACTGGGCACCGGCGAGGTACTGCGGGCCTTGGTGCAACGTGCCGCCAGTTGGGATCCCCTCGCACCACTGACCAAGGAGCAGGCGCGTATCGCCGCGGTGATACTGGATGAATTGCGCCATGCACCCCATCAGTCGCTGCACTTGCCGATGCCCAGCGAACCGCGTCTGCTGAAAATCGCCCAGGCGATCCTGGACAATCGCCACAGCACCTGGACCCTAAAGGACTGGGCCCATTGGGGAGCAATGTCGGCCAGTACCCTGCGTCGCCTGATGCTGGCGCAAACCGGCCTGGGCTTCGCCCAATGGCGCCAGCAAGCGCAATTGACCCAGGCCCTGGAAATGCTCGCCCACGGTGCCCGGGTCAGCCAGGTCGCGGATGCACTGGGCTACGCCTCGGCGAGTAATTTCATCGCCATGTTCCGCCGCGCCTTCGGCGACTCGCCAGGGCACTACTTCACCACCCGAGCCACCCCTGAACGAGAAGCGCAACGGCGCCGAGCCTCTGGCATTTGCGCCTGAACGCAGGAGGCAGTCCCTGGGCCGCCGTCAATGCAACCGGGTCGCTAGATCGTCGAGTCATCGACATCGCTCGCCCTGGGTTGATCGTGGCGCCTGGAATAGCGTCGCGGCGAGACCCGGGTCCACTCCTTGAACGCCCGGGAGAATGTCGCCTGGTCGGAATAGCCCAGGTCCTGGGCCACTGCCGAAAGCGACATGTCGCAAGCCTGGAGCAGGTTTTGCGCCTTCGCCTGGCGCACCTCCTTTAGCAGGCTGCGAAAGGAGCTCCCCTCTTCGACCAGGCGCCTGCGCAAGGACCGTGAGGAAAGGTCCAGCGCGGCGGCAATCGAATCGCAATCCACCGCAGTGCGGCCCAGTCGGCGGGCGATCAGTTCGCGGGCTTGCATGGCCAGCCCCCTGGTCGTGGTGTTTTCCGGCCCCAGCAAATCCAGCAGGTGGCGTTCCAGGACGCGTTTGAAGCCGATATCCTGCCCGCCTGCGGCCCGGGGGAACGGGCGTGCGAGATCGCTGTTGAGCACCACCAATTGGTTGGCGCCCTGGTGGCCGCGCACCGGCGCCTTGAAAAAACGCTCCAGGTGCTGCTCCCGGCCGGCTGTCGAGTGCTCGAAATGCACCTGCACCGGCGCCCATTGCGTCGTCAGCAGTTGCTTGATCAAGCCTACGATCCCGGACAGGGTGAATTCCGCATCCTGGCGGCGCGGCCAGATACCCGGTTCCTGGATCCGATAGCTCAAGACACTCACCTGCGGGCCGCGAACCAGCTCCATCGACGAGCGGGTCTGCCAGCGCATCTGGAACTTCATGACGCAGTCCAGGGCATCGTCCAGGTTGGCGCAAGCCTTGAACAGGGTATGAAAAGGTCCCAGCTCCTCGAGCCCGAACTGCGTTCCCATGTCCAGGCCTAGAAAAGGCCGGTCGAACCTTTGCGCCGCCTGCTCGATCAACGACACATAGCGCCCCAGTGCTATGCGCTCATAGGGTGTCGCAGCCTGGGATCGGTAGAGGCCGTGCTCACGTAACAACGGATCCAGCCGCCGGCCCACATTGGCCAGGGCCTTGAGCAGCGTGATCAGGTACAGGGTACGGATCGTCGCCTGTTCACCGGCATCCGGACGGCACTCATGAGTTGCCTCAAGCAGTTCCTTCATACGCATCCCACCTCGCAGGCCATCCTGGCGTTAGTCGATCGCGCCCTCCTCCTATCGGCCTGGCCCTACCGGCACACAGCGCAGGGACATCAGTTTCCGCTCTTTCTCGCAGGCTGCCAGAACCGAATCGGTGTTGGCCGATTCTGCAAATTCTGCATCCGGTTTTGCAATTTACCGCGGTTCTGGACCGCGGCAAGATCCGCCCAACAACAACAACAACAACAACAACAACAACAACGCCTGAAAGGATGTGAGAGATGAACGCCTCGACGAAGATCGACTTTGTTTATCTGTCCGAACCGGACATGGTCCGGGCCGGTGTGACCGACATGCCCAGCTGCGTGGACACCATCGAAGAAGTGTTCAGCCTGCTCTATCACAACGACTACCGCATGGCGGGCGCCAACAATAGCTCCCATGGCGCACTGATGGTGTTCCCCGAGAACTCCCCCTTTCCCGATATGCCCAAGCCCACCGCCGACCGCCGCTACATGGCGATGCCAGCCTATCTGGGAGGGCGTTTTCGCATGGTTGGCATGAAATGCTACGGCTCCAATGCCGAGAACCGCGACAAGGGCCTGCCCCGCTCGATCCTGATGTTCATGCTCAATGACCCCGATACCGCCGCTCCGCTGGCCTTCATGTCGGCCAACCTGTTGTCGGCTTACCGAACAGGTGCCGTGGCCGGTGTTGGTGCCCGGCACTTGGCGCGCAAGGAGTCCCGGGTGGTGGGGATCCTCGGCCCGGGCGTCATGGCCCGGACCTCGCTGGCCGCCTTCATGGCGGTATGCCCGCACATCGACACGGTGAAGATCAAGGGACGTGGTCAACACAACCTCCAGGCCTTCCTGGCCTGGGTAGCCGAGACCTTCCCGCAGATCACCCGGGTGCAAGTGGTCGACAGCCTGGAAGCGCTGGTACGCGACAGCGACATCGTGACCTTCTGCGCCTCCGGCGTGGTCAGCGACCCTTCGACCTACCCCACGGTCCAGCGCGAGTGGCTACGGCCCGGAACCTTCTTGTCTATGCCGGCCACCTGCAACATGGACCAGGCCATGGAGGCCGCGAACATTCGCAAGGTCCTGGACCACACCGCGCTCTACGAGGCCTGGTACGACGAAGTGCCCAAACCGTCCCACGCCACTGTCCCGATGATCGGCATGCGCTTCATGGACCTGCTCGCCGCAGGCGGGATGCGACGCGAGCAGCTCGAGGACCTGGGCGCGATTGTCGCTGGCCAGGCGCCTGGCCGGCGTTCCGAGGACGACATCATCATGCTGTCCGTGGGCGGCATGCCCGTAGAAGACGTGGCCTGGGGCACGGTGGTCTATCGCAATGCCCTGGAGCGCGGAATCGGCGTCAGGCTCAACCTGTGGGAGCAGCCCGCCCTGCGCTGAGGCCGGGACGCGAGCAGCAGTCCGAGTGATATCCAAGCTGAAGGAGACGAGTCGTGGCGCCCCTGATCACCCCGGTCCAGACCTCGCTGGACCTGCCCGAAGCGACCACCGTGGTGGTCATAGGCGGCGGCATCATCGGCCTGGTCGCCGCCCTGGTCCTGGCCGAACGCGGCACGCCCGTGGTCGTGCTGGAAAAAGGCCGGATCGCTGGCGAACAGTCCTCGCGCAACCAGGGCTGGATTCGCAAGATGAGCCGCTCGGCGCCCGATGTCCCGCTGGCCATGGCCGCCGATTCGCTATGGGACGGCCTGGCGGCACGGGTCGGCGCCGATGTCGGCTACCGCCGCGCCGGCATCCTGTACCTGGCCCGCAACGACTCCGACTTGGCCATGCACCAGGGCTGGCTCGATTCGGTACGGGACCTGGCGCTGGACTCGCGCCAGATCAGCGCATCGCGCATCGCGACCCTGGTGCCGGGCGGCAGCGGTCACTGGGCAGGCGGCCTTTACACACCTTCGGACGGACGCGCCGAACCGACCCTGGCGGCCAGCGCGATCGCCCGTGCGGCCATGGCACAGGGTGCCGTGATCGTCGAGCACTGCGCGGTACGGACCCTGTCGCTGGCCGCCGGCAGGATCGCCGGGGTCGTCAGCGAACGCGGCGAGATCCGCTGCGAGCAGGTGCTGCTGGCGGGCGGCCTGTGGTCGCGACGTTTTCTCGGCAACCTGGGCATCGACCTGCCGACCTTGCCCTTGGTGGCCTCGATCCTGCGGACCGCGCCTCTGCAAGGCCCCTGTGATATCACCGTGGGCGCCCCGGACTTCTCGTTTCGCAAACGCCTGGACGGTGGCTTCACCATCAGCCATCGCGGCATCCTGAGCGCACCGCTGACGCTCGACAGCCTGTTGCTAGGGCGGCGTTACCTGGGCGCGCTGCGCGGACAATGGCAAAACCTGCAACCGTCCATCGGCCGCGAGCTGTTCGACGATCTCCTCCTGGGACGACGCTGGCGAGCCGACCAGGTATCGCCTTTCGAACGGGTACGAACCCTGGACCCACCTGCCGACCCCAGGGTGAACGCCGAAGCACTGCGCAACCTGGCCGCGGCATGGCCGATGTTCAAGGACGCCGTGGTGAAGCAAGCCTGGAGCGGCGCGCTCGATGTCACCCCCGACTCGCTACCGGTGATCGGCCCTGTCGCGAAGATTCCCGGCCTGACCTTGGCCAGCGGCTTCTCGGGCCACGGCTTCGGCACGGCACCAGCGGCCGGGCAACTCGCCGCCGACCTGATCTGTGCCACCAGGCCCGTGGTCGATCCGAGGCCTTATCGGCTTGAGCGCTTCTAGCCCTCCACGGCAGCTGGCCGAAACCCGGCGCCCGAGATGACAACGCCGCCGGGGCTGGGCAGCACCGGCGGCGTTGGTTTCAACTATTGTGTAGCGCCAGGCAATCCCGGCCTCAGGAGGCCAGCGAGTACACCAGTGCGGTGATGGCCACCAGGCCCACCAGGGTCACGAACACGTTGGACGCCTGGCCGCGATAGCGGGCCATGGCCGGCACCTTGCGGATGGCGTACATCGGCATCAGGAACAGGATGGCCGCGATCACCGGGCCGCCCAGGGTCTCGATCATGCCCAGGATACTCGGGTTCAAGGTCGCCACCGCCCAGCAGATCACCAGCATGAAGGCCGCGGTCACCCGATCCAGGGTCTTGGCGCCCGGGCGCCGGCCACTCTTGACGATCAAGCCCTTGAGGCCTTCGCTGGCCCCGATGTAGTGGCCCAGGAACGACTTGGCGATGGCCACGAATGCGATCAGCGGCGCAGCGAAGGCGATGGTCGGGTTGCTGAAGTGGTTGGCCAGGTAGGACAGGATCGACAGGTTCTGCGCCTTGGCTTCGGCCAGTTGGGCCGGCGACAGGGTCAGCACGCAGCTGAAGACGAAGAACAGCACCATGGCCACCATCAGCAGGTGGGCGCGGGACAGGATCTGCGAGCTGCGCTGCTCCGCGTGCTGGCCGTAGCGGCGCTTCTGGTCCACGGCGAAGGCCGAGATGATCGGCGAGTGGTTGAAGGAGAACACCATCACCGGAATCGCCAGCCACAGGGTATGCAGGAAGGCCGATGGCGCCGGGATGTCGCCGGCGGCGGCGAGGATACCGCCGTTCCAGTGCGGGATCAGGAACACCGCCAGGAACAGCAAGGCGACGATGAACGGGTAGACCATCAGGCTCATGGCCTTGACGATCACTTGCTCGCCACAGCGCACCACCGCCAGCAGGCCGAGGATCAGCACCAGCGACAGCACCGCGCGCGGCGGCGGGACGATGTGCAGCTGGTGCTCCATGAAGCTGCCGACGGTGTTGGTCAGGGCCACGCTGTAGATCAAGAGGATGGGGAAGATGGCGAAGAAATAGAGCAAGGTGATCAGGGCCCCGGCCTTGATCCCGAAATGTTCCTCCACCACTTCGGTGATGTCGGCGCCGTCACGTCCGGAGAGCACGAAGCGGGTCAGGCCGCGGTGCGCGTAGAAGGTCATGGGGAAGGCCAGCAACGCCAGGATCAGCAACGGCCAGAAGCCGCCGAGGCCAGCGTTGATGGGCAGAAACAGGGTACCGGCACCAATGGCGGTGCCGAACAGGCCCAGCATCCAAGTGGTGTCTTGGCGATTCCAGCTGCTCAGGGTCGCTGGGACCGCCGTTTCAAAGCGTTGATCAACGCTGTTGGCCTGATCATTCATCCGGTGGGATCTCCACATTCCGGTCGTTTGCCGTTGGCTCGAAGGCGCGTCGGAATACCCGACAGACAGAACCCCGAGCCAACAGAGGGGGCGCGATTGTCCGGGATTCCAAGGGCGCTGCATAGACTCAGCGGAGGAATGGCACCTGCGTTGCAGCAATAATGTCCGTTTTTGTCGCAAGGCGTCTGGCCCGGCCCTCTCCCTGGTCCTGCGGCTTTTTCGCAGGTGCCGAACGGCCCGTCAAAGCGACTTATCGCCTCATCCCCGGCGAATCCAGGCTCACCTGCGCCTGCATTGACAGGCGTCGGCGACGAACGGCATGATCGGACCCATGAATGCCTATCCGCTCATCCCCACCATCTACACCACGACTGCCTCCGGCGGGTCGTGTGGTGGCTGTGCAGGATGAAGCGAGCACAGTGACAACCAAGGCCCCGCCAGCAATGGACGGGGCCTTTTGTTTCTCCGTCCGGCTGGCACAACAAGGAGAGACAAGATGCCTTTAACCAACGCCAAGCGCGCCCTGCTGGTCATCGACATGCAGGTCGGACTGTTCAACGGACCGGACAAGCCCTACCAGCGCGAACAGGTCCTGGACAACATCAACCAACTGATCCGCCGCGCCCGCCAGGCCGCAGCGCCGATCTTCGCCATGCGCCATACCGGCGCCGCCGACTCGCCCATCGCCGCCGGCAGTCCGTTCTGGCAGTTGCTGCCGACCCTGGAGGTGGACGAGCAGCAAGACTGCGTACTAGACAAGACCCGCCCCAACTGCTTCACCGGCACCGGGCTGGCCGAGCGCCTGCACCAGGCCCAGATCGGCGAGCTGGTGATCGTCGGCATGAAGACCCAGTACTGCGTCGATGCCACCTGCCGCGCCGCCGGCGACCTGGGCTTTACCGCACTGCTGGTGGCGGATGCCCACACCTGCATGGACACCCCATGTCTGGGGGCGCGCAAGATCATCGATCATCACAACACCACCCTGGACGGCGCCTTCGTCACCCTCGCCGCGACCGCCGACGTCGCCTTCTGATCCGGCCCTCACTGCCCGGGACGCGCCGATCGCGGCGCCACTCCCCGGCAACGGCTGTTCCGGGCATTGCCAAAGGCCCGGCTAATGCGCACCCTTGAGCCTTCGCCATCGTCTGACGGGAGTTGCCCATGAGTGTTGCCGGCTTCGTGCTCTACAGCCTTGATCCACAGGCATTGGCGCGGTTCTACAGCGCACTGCTGGACTGGCCCGTCAGCGAGCGACAGCCCGACTACCTGCAACTGCAACACCAGGGCATGGAGCTGACGCTGATCCAGGTACCGGCGGCGATCGCCGCGCGCATCGTCCTGCAAGATCCTCCCCTGCCCCGCAGCGACTCTGCCTGCAAGCCGGTGTTCTGGATCAGCGACCTGGATCAGGCCCGGCAACGCGCCGCCCGTGCCGGCGGGCGGCTGTACGAACCCGAACGCGAATGGCAGTTCAAGGGCGCCAGGGTCTGCGACGGCATCGATCCGGAAGGCAATATCTTCCAGTTGCGGCAAACCCTGCCTCGATAACCCAAGGAGTTCGCCATGCCCGCCACCGTCCTGGTCCTGATTGAAAATTTCAACGCTTACCTGCCACGGCTCGAAGCGCTGGGCTTTGCGCTGATCCTGGCCCAGACGCCCGCTGCCCGGGCCCGGGCGATCGCCGACCACGCCGGGCAGATCGACGCCGTGCTGACCCGTGGCCCCCTGGGCCTGAGCGCACAGGAAATCGATGCCCTGCCCCGGTTGCAGATCATCTGCGTGATCGGCGCCGGCTACGAGCAGGTGGACCTGCAAGCGGCGAGCAATCGCGGGATCGCCGTGACCACTGGCGCCGGGATCAATGCCCCGTCGGTGGCCGACCATGCCCTGGCGCTGCTGTTGGCCCTGGTGCGCGGCATTCCCCAGGCGGACGCGTCGGTGCGCCAGGGGCATTGGCCGAAAGTCACACGCCCATCATTGACCGGCATGCACCTGGGCATCCTCGGGCTCGGCGCGGTGGGCCAGGCCATCGCCCGGCGCTGTGCCCTGGGCCTGGACATGCAGGTCAGCTATCACGGCCGCCAGCCGCGACCGGAGCAGCCCTATCGTTTTTGCCCGACCCTGCTGGAACTGGCCCGGGACGTCGACCTGCTGGTGATCGCCACCCCTGGTGGCGCCGAGACCCGGCACCTGGTGGACCACGAGGTGCTGGCGGCCCTGGGGCCCGAGGGTTTCCTGGTGAATGTGGCGCGGGCCAGCGTGGTGGACACCGAGGCCCTGCTGCTGGCGCTGGAGCAACGTCGGCTCGCCGGTGCGGCCCTGGACGTGTTCGACGCCGAACCTGAGGTGCCGGAACGCCTCAAGCGCCTGGACAACGTGGTGCTCACCCCCCATGTCGCCGGTCTGTCGCCCCAGGCCAGCCGCGACACCGTGGACATGGTCGGGCGCAACCTGCTGGCCCACTTCAGTGGCCAGCCGTTGCTGACCCCTTTGGCCCTGCCGCTGCCCAACCGCAGCTGAATCCCGGCTGACGGCTATGCTCCCTGGGGCGATTCAAACGCCTGTATCAAAAACAATGATTGCCCGGCAACACTCGCACCTATAAAGGCCCGCCAAGATTGTGGGGGGCCAGCGGGCACATTAGATTAGTCAATGATCTCTGGCCTCCAGAATAAGCAGAAGGGATAAGCATGGCGCTTACAGACCAGTCCACCCGCACCCGCTCGGGTGAAGAACTCGACGCCGCTCTGATCGACCCATACCTCAAGGCGCAGATTCCCGGCCTGACCGGCACGCCGCGGATCAGCCAGTTCCCCGGCGGTGCCTCGAACCTCACCTACCTGCTGGAATACCCCGAGCAGGAATTCGTCCTGCGCCGCCCGCCTTTCGGCCACAAGGCCAAGTCGGCCCACGACATGGGCCGCGAGTTCCGCATCCTCAACCAACTCAAGGACGGCTTCCCGTACTGCCCCAAGGCCTATGTGCACTGCACCGACGAATCGGTGATCGGGGCCGAGTTCTATGTGATGGAACGGGTCAAGGGCATCATCCTGCGCTCCGACCTACCAGCGGAACTGAACCTCGACGCCAGCCACACCCAGACACTGTGCAAGAGCTTCATCGACCGCTTCGTCGAGCTGCATCGGGTCGACTACCAGGCCTGCGGCCTGGGCGACCTGGGCAAGCCTGAAGGTTATGTGCAGCGCCAGATCAAGGGCTGGAGCGATCGCTACGAGAAGGCCCTGACCCCCGATGCCCCGCAATGGGACGTGGTCAAGGCCTGGCTCAACGACAAGATGCCCGCCGACCATCCGACCTCGAGCATCGTGCATAACGACTACCGCTTCGACAACGTGATCCTCGACCCGCAGAACCCGATGCAGATCATTGGCGTGCTGGACTGGGAACTGACCACCTTGGGCGATCCGCTGATGGATCTGGGCAACACCCTGGCCTACTGGATCGAGGCCAGCGACCCGGGGCCGGTGCAACTGATGCGCCGCCAGCCGAGCAACGCCCCGGGCATGCTCAGCCGCCAGCAGTTCGTCGACTACTACGCCGAACGCTCCGGCATCCAGATCGGCAACGTCGACTTCTACTACACCTACGGCCTGTTCCGCCTGGCCGGCATCGTGCAGCAGATCTACTACCGCTTCTACCACGGCCAGACCCAGGACAAACGCTTCGCGCAGTTCATCCACATGAACAAGCTGCTGGAGCAGATGAGCCTGCAAGTCATCGGCAAATCCAGCCTCTGAGTGCGCCCCGGCGCCTGACCGCCCAACAAGGAAAAACCATGTCCAAGACTCAGTTGTTCGACCTCGACGGCAAGATCGCATTCGTTTCCGGCGCCAGCCGTGGCATCGGTGAGGCCATTGCCAAGCTGCTGGCCCAGCAAGGCGCCCATGTGATCGTCTCGAGCCGCAAGCTCGAAGGCTGCCAGCAAGTGGCCGAGGCCATCGTCGCCGCCGGCGGCAAGGCCACCGCCATCGCCTGCCACATCGGTGAAATGGAGCAGATCCAGCAGGTGTTCGCCGCCATCCGCGAGCAGTTCGGGCGCCTGGATATCCTGGTCAACAACGCCGCCACCAACCCACAGTTCTGCAACGTGCTGGACACTGACCTGGGCGCCTTCCAGAAGACCGTGGACGTGAACATCCGCGGTTATTTCTTCATGTCGGTGGAAGCCGGCAAGCTGATGCGCGAGCACGGTGGCGGCAGCATCATCAACGTGGCTTCGATCAACGGCGTATCGCCGGGGCTGTTCCAGGGCATCTACTCGGTGACCAAGGCCGCGGTGATCAACATGACCAAGGTCTTCGCCAAGGAATGCGCACAGTTCGGCATCCGCTGCAACGCCCTGCTGCCGGGCCTGACCGACACCAAGTTCGCCTCGGCGCTGGTCAAGAACGACAGCATCCGCAACGCCGCCCTGGCGCAGATCCCGCTCAAGCGCGTGGCCGACCCGAGCGAGATGGCCGGCGCGGTGCTCTACCTGGCCAGCGACGCTTCCAGCTACACCACCGGCACCGCGCTGAACGTGGATGGCGGTTTCCTGTCCTGAGCGAGCTGCGCCGTACAAAAAGGCAGCCTGCGGGCTGCCTTTTTCATGCCTGGCACGAGCCTGTAGGAGCAGCCGGTGAACGCTCGATAGCGCGCGATGAACCCGAGACGCCGCGTTCCGTCCGGCAATCCACGTCATCGTTAACGACCCTCGCGAGCAAGCTTCGCTCCTACAGGGGGCGCACAAAAAGAATATTTATTCTCTACATTGAAATATGAGAATTTTTATTCCATAAATAGCCGTCCCTACCACAACAACTCTAAAGGTGCGGCGATGGATGAACTGGGCGTTGGGCTGATCGGAACCGGATTCATGGGGCGCGCCCACGCCCTGGCTTTTCGCAGTGTCGGTGCGGTATTCGAACTGCCGGTGCGCCCGCGCCTGGCGGCCCTGGCGGATGCCGATGGGCAACGCGCCGCGCACTGCGCCAGGGCCTGGGGATTCGCCCAGGCCCACGCGGATTGGCGCCAGTTGATCGATGACCCGCAGGTCGGCTTGGTGGCGATCACCACCCCCAATCACTTGCACTTTCCCATGGCCATGGCGGCCCTGGCGGCGGGCAAGGCGGTGTACTGCGAAAAACCCCTGGCCGTGACCAGCGAACAGGCCCGGCAGATGCATCAAGCCGCACAGGCGGCCGGGGTGGTGACCCGGGTCGGCTACAACTACCAGCACAATCCGTTGATCGTCCTGGCCCGCGAGCTGATCGGCAATGGCGAGCTGGGGCAACTGGTGAGTTTCCAGGGCGAATTCAGCGAGGACTTCATGGCCGATCCGGACTCACCCTGGACCTGGCGCTGTGACCCACAACAGGCGGGCGGCGCCCTGGCGGACCTGGGCAGCCACCTGCTGGCCATGGCGCGTTTTCTCATGGGGCCGGTGGCCGCCGTGTGCGCCGATACCCACACCGTGCATCAGGAGCGCCCCGTTCGGGCCGGCGCCCCTGAACGCCGCGCCATCACCGTGGACGACCAGGCCCATGCGCTGCTGCGCTTCGCCAATGGCACCCGGGGCAGCGTGAGCAGCAGTTGGATCAAGCACGGCTACAAGAACCACCTGGCCTTCGAGATCAGCGGCACCCTGGGGACCCTGGCCTTCGACCAGGAACGCCTGAACGAACTGCGCCTGTATCGGGCCGGCCAACCGGGTTTCCAACGCCTGCTGGCCGGTCCGTCCCTGCCCGGCTACGCGGCCTTCAGCCCGGCGCCGGGGCACCAGTTGGGCTACAACGAACTCAAGACCCTGGAAGTGCAGGAGCTGCTCATGGCGATGTGCGGCCAGGGGCGGGACGGCACCGACTTCCAGGAAGCCTGGGAAGTGGAACGGCTGGCGGCCGCGATCCGCCTCGCCGCCCGGGAGCAACGCTGGATCACCTTGTAACCGCTGCCGGACCAGATCGAGGCCTTCATCACGCCAAGCCAAATGCCCTCCAGCGCCTACAACAGCGCCGCCAGGCGTACGGCCAGGGCCTTGGCTTGCAGGGCCACATCGGTGACCGCGGTGCTTTCCCACCACAGGCCGCGCAATGGCGGGCCCATGGCGAACAGGCATTCGCTGGCCCGCCCCTGGGCGTCGTGCACCGCGCCGTCGGGCTCGGCACTGATGCCTAGGGCCAACGGCCCCGGTTGCACCAGGCCCCGGGCCAGGAGCTGCCGGGGCAAGGGCCGGTCCACCCGGCGCCAGTCGTACTCGATGCCACTGGAGTTGATCAAGGCATCGCCCGACACCCGCGTGCTTTCCCGGCTGCCGCGATAGCGCAAGCGAATCGCCAGGCGGCCCTCGCTGTCCGGCTCCAGCCCCTGGTAGCTGGCGGCATGGATACGCAAACGGCCCTGGGCATGCAGGCGCCTCACCAGCTCATCGCTCAAAGGCGGCGAACGATGGTGATGGCTCTCCCACCAGGGTCGTACATGCCGCACGAACTGGCGGCGCTGGCAATCGCTGGCCTGGCTCCACAAGCGCGGGATATGCGCCCGCACCGTGTCCAACGGCGCTTGCCAGTCGATGCCCTGGGCCAGGGCCTGGCGGCACTGGCGGCGCAGCTCGTGGAGCAATTGCCGGGGGCTGCGGATAGCCGGGTCCTGGTCCAGGAAATCGACCCAGGCCGGCGGCTGGCGCCGCACATGGGGCAGCAGCCCATGGCGGGAAAACACGTCGATGGGACCGCGGTGCCCTGCCTGCTCCAGGGACACGACGGCGTCCACCATGGTCAGCCCGGAACCGATGATCAGCACCCTGGACATCGGGTCCAGGCGCGCCATGGCGCTTACATCCCAAGGGTCCAGGGCGGCAGCGTTGAGGCCGCTGGAATGGGTTTGCCGGGTACGGGCGGCGGGGAACATGCCCGTGGCCAGTACCGCCAGCGCGCCCTGCAGTTGGCGCCCATCGGCCAGGACCAGCGAAATCCCGCCGTCCTTATGCTGCAGGTCCACCACCTCACTGCGCACATGTTCCACCGAGGAGCCCTGCGCCAGGCCCAGCGCCCGGGCCTCGGCCAAACGCTGCTGGACATAGACCCCGAACAACCCCCGGGGCGGAAAGAGCTCGCTGATGGGCACCGGCTGGAGGGCCGACTCGGGCCAGCCGCCTTCGGCGATATGCCGGGTCAGCCACTGGGTCAGGTCGTCGGGGTTGTCCGGGTCGATGCTCATGCGCGCCGCGTTGCCATTGAGCGTGTGACCCAGCTCGGTGGCGCTGTAGGCCTCGCCCCGGCCCAGTTCGGCCCGGGGCTCGATCACCAGGATGCGACGCCACCCCGGCTGGCGCAGCAGTTGCGCGGCCAGCGAGGCGCCACTGAGGCCGCCGCCGATGATCAGGATCTCGGCATCGCGGGGGGCAGGGTCCGGTTGCCCGGTAGGGGTCTGCTTCATGAAGTGCTCGCGGTCAGGGTTGGCCGGGACTCTGCTCCCGGGTGGGCATGGGCGTTCCCGTGCAGCAGGGTAATGCCTGGCCCGGCACCGGGAACATCCCCCGGTACGATGATAGGCGCGCCAAGGGCCCTGGTCCGCCAGGCAATACCAAAGTAGGACGGGCTGCCGTGCGCTATGGCGGGCGACGTTCGAGCCCGGCGATCCAACCCGGCAGCGCCCCCGGGGATTGGGCAGGCGGCCAACACCCAGCAAGCGCCGTGCCTGGCGTTCGAGCAACCATGCCAGGACATGGTGTGGTTGGCCTGCGGGCCGGGCCCAGAAACGACGCCAGCCGGCCAACAGGGCCGCAAGTTGGTCCTGCAGGCCCTGCTGGCCCTGGGGGGACAGCAGCAAGTCGCTGGGGGCCATTTCCCGCCGGTCGCGGGCCGCCGAACCCGGGCTTTCGGGAAAAGCCAGGCTGTGCCCGCTACCCAGCCAGTGTTCGAGCAGCACCTCCAGGCCGCCCTGCCAGCAGGTCCCCTCCTCGCTCCACAATTGCACCGCCGCATGAGACCAGCGCCGACGCCCCTGGCGCCGCGAACCATCGGCGCCTCCCAGCAGTTGGCTGAAGCTCAGCCAGGAGGGATGCGTGCTCCGGGGCAGGTCCCCGGGAGCGCTGACGATCAACAACCGTGGAGCAGGACCGCGGTGCACGGCGGCCTGCCAGCGAGCCCATTGCCGGCCGCTGCCGATGAACACATGGCTGGGCCGCAGGCGCCACAGGGATTGACGCAAGGCCTCGCTGGGCAGCTGGTCGTCGAGGCTCGCCACCTCGGCCCCCAGGCTCCGGGCCGCCAGGGCCAGGAGCAGCAGGTCAGGCTCGAATGGTCCACTCAACAGCAACCGCGACTGGCTACCCAAGCCATGCTGGCGCAAGCCGTCGGCCAGGCGCTCGGCATCGCGCAGTACATCGATCCAGCGCCAGCCATGCCAACGGCCCCGGCGCTTGTGGCGCAGGGCGTTGGCCAAGGGCCGCACCCGGGCCCAGTGTCGCAGCGACTCGTACCTGTCCATGACCGCTCCCTGGCCTCCTGTAACCGCTGGCGCAGTCTGCGAACTACCACCGCTGCGCGACCGGCCGCTGCCGCGCCGCCTCGGCGGCCGCTACCCCCTGGCGTTGCGTGCCGAGGTTGCGCCAGGCGCTGCCCGGATGGCTCTCGGGCAACCTGGGGCCTGCGCCGAACAACTTCTCGCGCAGGGTGCCTGGCGCATAGTCGGTCTTGTACGCCCCGCGCTTCTGCAACTGCGGCACCAGCAGTTCCACTGCGTCGATAAAGGTTTCGTGGGTCAAGGCGTAGGCCAGGTTGAAGCCATCCACGTCGGTTTCCTCGACCCACTCCTGCAACAGGTCGGCCACGGTCTCGGGACCACCGACGAACAACGGGCCGAAGCCGCCGATGCCCACCCAGTCCGCCAGCTCGTGGGGCGTCCAGACCTTGTTCGGGTCCGCCGTGGAGAAGGCTTCCACCGCCGACTGGATGGCGTTGGTGTGCACATGCCGCAGCGGCTCGTCAGGGCGGAAGCGACTGAAATCGATGCCGGTCCAGCCACTGATCAAGGCCATGGCGCCTTCGTAGCTGACCCAGCGCTTGTATTCCTCGAACTTGGCCTTGGCCCGGGCGTCGGTCTCGCCGAGGATCACCGTCTGTAGGTTGAAGATCAGCAGCTTCGACGGGTCGCGCCCGGCCTCGGCGGCGCGACGGCGGATATCGGCCACGGTCTTTTTCAGCAACACCTTCGATGGCGCCGCGACGAATACGCATTCGGCCTGCTCGGCGGCGAACTGCTTGCCCCGGCTGGAGGCCCCGGCCTGGTAGAGCACCGGGGTGCGCTGCGGCGAGGGCTCGCACAAATGGATACCCGGTACCTGGAAGTGCCTGCCCTGGTGGCGGATCTCGTGGATCTTGCTTGGATCGCTGAAGATCCGCCGCTCGCGGTCGCGCAGCACCGCGCCGTCCTCCCAACTGCCCTCCCAGAGCTTGTAGCAAACCTCCAGGTACTCCTCGGCGTAGTCATAGCGGGCGTCGTGTTCGGTCTGGGCCTGCTGGCCGATGTTGCGTGCACCGCTCTCCAGGTACGAGGTGACGATGTTCCAGCCGGCCCGGCCCTTGGTCAGGTGATCGAGGGTGGAAAGACGCCGGGCGAAAGGATACGGATGTTCGAAGGACAGCGACGCGGTCAGGCCGAACCCCAGGTGTTCGGTGACCAGGGCCATGGGCGGAATCAGTTGCAGCGGATCGTTCACCGGCACTTGGGCCGCCTGGCGGATCGCTGCCTCGCCGTTGCCGTTGTAGACGTCATAGATGCCCAGCACATCGGCGATGAACAGCCCGTCGAACTTGCCCCTCTCGAGGATTCGCGCCAGGTCGGTCCAGTATTCCAGGTCCTTGTACTGCCAGGAGCGGTCCCGGGGGTGGGCCCAGAGCCCGGGCGATTGATGACCGACGCAGTTCATGTCGAAAGCGTTGAGGCGGATCTCACGGGGCATCAGGCAGCCCTCCCGAGCCTTCAGGCAACACGCCATTGAGGCGATAGTTGCCGATCAACCGGTACTTCCAACGCAGCGGGTCGTCCAGGGTCGAGGGCTGCGGGCTGCGCTGGCCGGTGAGTTCGAACTCGGCGTTGCTGGCAGCCAGCAACGCTTCGCCGATGGCGATCGCCGCCTCGGCCAGGGCGACCCGGACCTGGGCCGGGTCCTGCTCCGCGTGCAAGTGGCGCTGGGCACGCTCCTGCAGGGCCGCGGCCACTTCGATGCGGACCTGCAGGTCACCGAAGCGGCTGATCACGTAGGGGTCCTGGCTGGCCTGCGCCAAGCCGCTGCCCGGCCAGGGCCGGGCGTGCTGGCGTACGTAGGCGAGAGTCTGCTGCAACAGGCCTCGAGCCCGCTGCAACTGCTCGGCATTGCGGGCCAGGGCGTCCTGGGGGGTATCGGGTCGGGTCAAGGCATTCATGGGGCTGTCCTTCAGTTCCAGGCGTGGCGGGCCGGCTTGACGCCGTTGAGCAGGAAATTGCCGATCAGGTGGTATTTCCAACGGGCCGGATCGTGCAGGGTGTGGGTCCGGGCATTGCGCCAGTGGCGGTCGAGGTTGTACTTGGCCGATACCGAACGGGTGCCGGCCAGTTCGAACAGCTTGCTGGCCGCGAGCAAGGCGCTTTCGGTGGACAGCACCTTGGCCTGGGCCACCACCAGCGAGGCTTGGGCGACGCTGTCCGCATCCGGGCTGGCCAGGGCCTGGTCGATGGCCTGGGCCGCGCGAGTGAGGATTTCCTCGGCACCGTGTACCCGCCACTCCAGGTCGCCGATGGCCGCGAGGGTGTAGGGATCCTGCCAGCCATGGTCCAGGCCGCTGTCGATCCAGGGCCGGGACTGCCGGGCGTGGAGCTTGGCATCCTCCAGGGCGGCGACGGCGATGCCGGTGTCGACCGCGGCCTGGATCACTTGGGAGATCGGCCCATCGGCGGGGGGGGGGGGGAAAGGAAGGGGGGGGGGGGACAACCCGCCGCGCGGGACCCGCCCCGCCCGCAGGGGGACGCCGCCCCCGGCGGGTGGGGGCGTGGCCCAGAGCGACCCCAGACC
>NZ_JBJJLO010000016.1:0-78111 GCF_046230915.1 Pseudomonas sp. KCJK8993 | reverse complement strand
AACGCGTAGGCTCCATCCTCGATGATCAGCAGCCGCTGCTCCCGGGCGATCGCCACCAGGCGCCGGCGCCAGGCCAGGTCCAGGACCCAGCCCATGGGATTGTGCAAGGTCGGCATGGCATACACCGCCCGCACCCGCCGCTGCCGGCACAGGCGCTCGAAGGCCGCGAGATCCGGCCCCTGCGGCGTCAGGGGAATGGCCAGCAATTCCAGGCCATGGGCGTCCGCCACCACCTTGAAGCCCGGGTAGGTCAAGGCATCGGTGGCCACCACGTCGCCGGGCTTGAGCAACGCCATGGCGGCAACCGCCAAGCCATGCTGGGCACCGCTGACCATCAGTACTTGCTCGCTCTCCACCGCCAGCCCATGGCTGGCCAAGTAGCGCGCCACCACGGCCCGCTCATGGGGACGCCCGGCATGGGGCTGGTAGCGCAACAAGGCCTCCAGATCGCCACTGGAGGCCAACTGGCGCAAGGCGCCGCGCAGCAGCTCGGCCTGGCCGGGCAAGGATGGGTAGTTGAAGTTCAGGTCCAGGGTGCCGGTGGCCGTGGCCAGCTGGTCCACACCCTGCGCTGGTGGCAAGGCAGTCTCGCGGACGAAGGTGCCGCGCCCGGTTTCACCGCTGACCAGGCCCATGGCCTCCAGTTCGGCATACACCCTGGATGCGGTGACCAGGGCCAGGCCTTCCCTCGCCGCCAGCTCGCGATGGGTCGGCAGGCGGGTGCCGGGAGCCAGCACGCCACTGCGGATATCGCTAGCGAAGGCGTCGACCAATTGCTTGTAGCGAGCACGGGCCATAGGCGCTGTATCCATGACAATTTTTTGATTGTGCTGATTCTCGATCCTAGGATGGATCCGACGCAAGGCTGGCGCAATGCCGGCCTGAATTTGCCACTTCAAGCGAGATTCCCTCAATGGAACGGACATCGAACCTGCAATCCCCCGTGCTGGAGAAAACCTCCAGCGGTTGGCTCAACGGCTTTCTCGGCGTGCTGATCTTCAGCGGCTCGCTGCCGGCGACCCGGGTCGCGGTCGCCGAGTTCGATCCGCTGTTCCTCACCGTCGCCCGCGCCACCATCGCCGGGATACTGGCCCTGGCGATCCTGCTGCTGTTCAAGGAACGGCGCCCGAACAAGCAGCAACTGCTGCCCCTGGCGGTCGTCGCCCTGGGCGTGGTCCTGGGTTTCCCGCTGCTGACCGCCCTGGCCCTGCAGTACGTGACCTCGGCCCACTCCATCGTGTTCCTCGGCCTGCTGCCGCTGGCCACCGCGGTGTTCGGGGTGATCCGTGGCGGCGAGCGGCCACGCCCGGTGTTCTGGCTGTTCTCGATCCTGGGCAGCTTGCTGGTGATGGGTTATGCCTTCGCCCAGGGCCTGACGGCTTCGCCCCAGGGCGATTTGCTGATGCTGCTGTCAGTGCTGGTCTGTGGCCTGGGCTACGCAGAGGGCGCCAAGCTGTCGCGCACCCTGGGTGGCTGGCAGGTGATTTCCTGGGCGCTGGTATTGTCGCTGCCGCTGATGATCGTCCTGACCCTGTTCACCCTGCCTGCCACCTTCAGCGGCATCAGCCTGCCGGCCTGGACCAGCCTGGCCTATGTCTCGCTGTTCAGCATGCTGATCGGCTTTGTGTTCTGGTATCGCGGGCTGGCCCAGGGCGGGATCGCCGCCGTCGGCCAGTTGCAGTTGCTGCAGCCCTTCTTCGGCCTTGGCCTGGCCGCCGGCCTGCTGCATGAACAGGTCAGCCTGGGCATGCTCGGGGTGACGATTGCCGTGATCCTCTGCGTCGTCGGCGCGCGCAAGTTCTCCCAATAGCCCACCTGGCGCCGCTCACATCGGCACGGCGATCAACCAGATCACCGTGGCGTGGGCGGCGATCGCCGCCAGCACCCCATGCCGCAAGCGCAAGCCGGCGCAGATCACGCCTTCCAGCAGAGTGAACAGCAACACCGGCCAACCGGCGCGGGTAACGCTGAAAGCCAGGAAGGCATGGCAGGCAGCGAATGCCAGGGCGCTGAGCCAGGCCGCCCGCCAGGGGGCGCAATACTCCTCCAGATACCCCTGCAACAGGCCACGGAACAGCACTTCTTCCAGGGCATTGCCGCCCAGGGCCAACAGCGCCATGCCCAGCAACCAGGAGCCGCTGGCCTGGTCCAGGTCGATCCCGGCATAGAGGCGCAACGGCAAGCCCAGCACGAGACCGCCGAGCAGCCCCAGGGCGAGGCCCGACGGCCACCCGCGACGCTCCCAGACCACCAGTTTCCAGAGTTCCGCAGCGACGCTCGCCAGGCAGGCGAGCGTCGCCAACGACAGCAGGCCCAGGCCCGCCAACACCATCGGGTTGGCGATGAAGCCGAGCTGCGCGCCAGCGCCCAGGGACCACAAGCGCAACGGCGTCATCACGTCCCGCAGCAGCACGAACCCCAGCAGCAGGATGGCGATACGCAGCCCCACCAGATGCCTGGGAGTCAGGCCGAACCACAGCGCATACAGCACCAGGCCCGGCAACAGGTACAGCAGGTAATTGCCGAGCAACGCCAGGGCAGCGCTCATCGCCCGGCTCCGGCAAACGACCGTAGCTGGCAGGAGAAGGAAAGGATGGGGTTCATGTCGGCAATCCATTGCAATGAGGGTGCGCCAGGGTGGCGCAATTCGGCGCCATGGCGCAACGCCCAAGGCGGATGAACGCCATTCAACGCAAGCGATGGATCAATGGAGCAATCAGAGGCTGCAACGGCAGCACGCCGTGAAGCGAGCCACCGCGGCCTGGGGCGACCCGGCTTCAGGTCGGGGAGATAGTGGCAAGCGCACCGATAGTGATGGTCAAGACCAGAAACCCAAACAAGAACAACGCCATCTTGGTCATCGGACCTCCTGAATATTAGGGTGCAGCGGGCCCGCTCTCCAGCCAGGGGCCGGGCGGGTGCGCCATTTTCCAAGCTCGGCTGTGCTGATAACAGATGCAGATAAACCAGAAAAATACGGATCAGATGCCCGGTTACGCCAAGCGTCGTTACCCGGCCCTGCTCTTTCAGTGGGCACAAAAAAGCCGGAACCCCATTGGGGGCCCCGGCAAAAAAGGCCGAGCAAACGACGGTCAGGCCAGTTCCCTGCGCAACTGGCGGGCAGCGGCAACCATGTGCACCAGGGCCGCTTCGGTTTCCGCCCAGCCACGGGTTTTCAGGCCACAGTCCGGGTTGACCCACAAGCGCTCGGCAGGAATACGCTTGGCCGCCTTGCGCAACAGGTTGGCCATTTCCGAGGCGTCCGGCACCCGTGGCGAATGGATGTCGTAGACCCCCGGGCCGATTTCGTTCGGATAGGCGAAGGCTTCGAAGGCCTCCAGCAGCTCCATGTCCGAACGCGAGGTCTCGATGGTGATCACGTCGGCGTCCATGGCCGCGATGGACTCGATCACATCGTTGAACTCGCTGTAGCACATGTGGGTGTGGATCTGGGTTTCGTCACGCACCCCGGAGGCGCACAGGCGGAACACCTCGGTGGCCCAATCCAGGTAATGCTGCCATTGCGCCCGGCGCAGCGGCAGGCCTTCGCGGAACGCCGCTTCGTCGATCTGCACGATACGAATACCCGCGGCTTCCAGGTCCAGTACTTCGTCACGGATGGCCAGGGCCAGTTGCCGGGCCTGGACCTCGCGGGACACGTCCTCCCGGGGAAAGGACCACATCAGCATGGTCACCGGGCCCGTGAGCATGCCCTTGAGCACCTTGTCGGTCAGGCCCTGGGCGTAGCGGATCCACTCCACGGTCATGGCCCGCGGCCGGCTCAGGTCACCGAAGATCACCGCCGGCTTGACGCAGCGCGAACCGTAGCTCTGTACCCAGCCGAAACGGGTGAACAGGTAGCCGTCCAGTTGCTCGGCGAAGTACTCCACCATGTCGTTGCGCTCGGCCTCGCCGTGCACCAGTACATCCAGGCCCAGGCGTTCCTGCACCTGCACCGCGTGGCGAATCTCGCTCTGCATCGCCTCGGTGTATGCGGCGGCGCTCAGCTTGCCCTGCTTGAACGACTGGCGCGCCAGGCGAATGGACGCCGTCTGCGGGAACGAACCGATGGTGGTGGTGGGGAACAATGGCAGGTCCAGGCCGGCGCGCTGCTTGGCGATGCGCTGGGCGAATGGCGACTGGCGCTGGCTGTCACGGGCGGTGATCGCCGCCGCCCGCGCTTGTACTGCCGGCTTGTGGATGCGCGGCGAGGCGGCCCGGCCGATCTGGATCGCCCGGCTCCGCTCTAGGGCCTGGAGCACCTGCGGTGCCTCTGGATGGTCGACCGCCTGGGCCAGCAGCGCCACTTCCTCGCACTTCTGCACGGCGAAGGCCAGCCAGCCCTTGAGCTCGGCATCGAGCTGGTCTTCCCGGGCCAGGTCCACCGGGCTGTGCAACAGGGAGCACGAAGGCGCCACCCACAACCGCTCGCCGACCCGCTCATGGGCATGGCGCAGGGTCGCCAGGGCCTTCTCCAGGTCACAGCGCCAGACGTTGCGACCGTTGACCAGCCCCAGCGACAGCACCTTGTAGGCCGGCAAGCGATCGAGAATGGCCGGGTACTGATCCGGGGCGCGCACCAGGTCGATATGCAGGCCGTCCACCGGCAGGTTGGCGGCCAGGCCGAGATTCTCCTCCAGCCCCCCGAAGTAGGTGGCGATCAGCTTCTTCAGGGGATCGCGCTGGATCAGGTTATAGGCACGCTCGAAGGCATTCTTCCATTCTTGCGGCAGGTCCAGCACCAGGATCGGCTCATCGATCTGCACCCACTCCACGCCTTGCGCCGCCAGGCGCTGGAAGATCTGCCCGTACAACGGCAGCAGGCGCTCCAGCAGCTCCAGCTTGTCGAACTCGGCGCCCTTGGCCTTGCCCAGCCACAGGTAGGTCAGCGGGCCAAGCACCACCGGCTTGACCTGGTGACCCAGGGCCCGGGCTTCCTCGACCTCTTCGAACAACTGCTCCCAGCCCAGCTGGAACTGCTGGTCGGCGCTGAACTCCGGGACCAGGTAGTGGTAGTTGGTGTCGAACCACTTGGTCATCTCCTGGGCATGGGCACCGCCGCAGCGGTGGTCGCTGACACCACGAGCCATGCCGAACAGGGTCTGCAGAGTGGCCGGCCCGCTCTGCGGGCGAAAGCGCTCGGGGATCACGCCGAACATCAGGGAATGGGTCAGGACCTGGTCGTACCAGGCGAAGTCGCCCACCGGCAGCAGTTCGATGCCGGCGTCTTTTTGCAACGCCCAGTGCGCCCGGCGCAACTCACGGCCAACGGCGCGCAAGCCGGCTTCATCGAGTTCGCCCTTCCAGAACGCTTCCTGGGCCTTTTTCAGTTCGCGGTCGCGGCCAATGCGCGGAAATCCGAGGGAATGAGCCAAAGCCATGACAGACAACTCCATTGTGTGAATGGCAGCCATTGTCGGTAGCAGCGACCGATTGAGACAAACTCATTTTAATCCTGATGACCACAAGTTTTATTCATGATCATCCTTGCATGGTGTCCCTCTCGGGCTCAGCGCCGGGCCAGCTTGTAGCGCACGCAGTCGTCGTAGAAGCTCTTGCGCAAGGCGTCGGGACGCAGCCGTGACGGGCTGTCGTAGGTCTGCTCGGTGATGCCCAGGGCCATCATGCGCATCCAGCCCTTGCTGAACTTGTAGACCTGGATCTTCTGCCGCGCCGCATACCGCGACACCCCCGCCAGTTTCAGTTCCTGGGCCCTGGCCGCCGTGCCTGCGCCCCAGCTGCAGACATACCGGTCATTGGCTTGCAAATCCCTGGCCTGGGCTGCGGCAGCCCCTCCCAGCAAGGCAAAGGAAGTCATCGCGATCAACATATGGCGCATATAAAGCTCACCTAACCACCTGAAAATAAAGCGATTTTGCCGGCCTTTCGGAATACACGGGGCCAGCACGGCACCTTATCCATCAAGGCAAAGTGCCTGCTCATGCTGGCCACCCGGGGTGATGCAACTGTGCCGGGCATGGCTGGAACACCGGCAATCGGGCCCCAGGTTCATCGCAGGCCGGCCTCGACCAGCAGCCACTCACGTAGCGCCGCTATGGCCGGGCGTTCCAGGGCAGTAGGCGGATACACCAGGTAATAGGCCAGGTCGCTGGCGATACCTTGTTCCATGGGCGCCACCAACACCCCTTCGGCCAGTTCCCGCGCCACCAGCGAACGCCGTACCAGGGCCACGCCCAAACCAGCCTTGGCCGCTTCGATGGCACCGTTGCTGTCGACAAACACCCGCCCCTGGCGCTCCCCCAGCGCCGAGGCTCCTGCGGCCTCCAGCCACAGGCGCCAATCATGGCGGTGCTCATCATGCAGCAGGTCCAGGTCGGCCAGGGCGGACAACGCCAGACCCGCATCCTGGTCCAGCAATTTCGGGCTGCACACCGGAACCAGCTCATCGTCGAGCAAGCGCTCGCTGAGCAACCCGTCATAACGTCCAAAACCATGCCGAACCGCCAGGTCGATGCCCTCTCGTGCCAGATCCAGGACCCGGTTGCAGGCACTGATCCGCACATCGACTCCAGACACCTGGGCCTCGAAACGCCCCAGGCGCGGCACCAGCCATTGCGCAGCGAAACTCGGCGTGCAACTGAGCACCAGGACTTCCAGCCGCGCACGCGCCACCACTTCGGCAGTGGCTTGGCGAATCATGCGAAAAGCCGTGCGCAAGGTCGCGAAGTACTCCTCGCCCGACGCCGTCAGGACCAGACGCCGAGGCCGGCGTACGAACAGCGGCACGCCCAGCGCCGCCTCCAGCTCCTTGAGCTGCAAGCTCACGGCCCCGGGAGTCACGTTCAGCTCGCCTGCTGCCAGGGTCACGCTCAGGTGCCGCGCCGTGGCTTCGAATGCACGCAAGGCCCCCAGGGATGGCAAGGTTGCGCCCATGATTCAGTTCTCCTTAACCATCTGACGAAAAATGCTCGTTTGCCAGCATCAGCAGCTCCCAGAATAATTCGATCAAACAGGCTTGCAAGTGCGCAGGCCATTGCACCGAAAGGCGAACAAAACTAAATCATCGACCGGTCAAGGGAGCTCATGACATGGGCACGCAAAACCTGATGGGGGCCTCGCAGTGGGGCCAGTTGCTGACGCTGTCCCTACTCTGGGGCGGTTCGTTTTTCTTCATCGGTGTCGCGGTCAAGGAACTACCGCCGTTGACCATCGTCATGCTGCGCCTGGGCCTGGCGGCCATCGCCTTGCTGGTCCTGCTGCGAATCATGGGCCTGGCATTGCCACGAGGGCGCCAGGCCTGGCTGGCCTTCTTCGGCATGGGGTTGCTGAACAACCTGATTCCCTTCAGCCTGATCGTCTGGGGCCAAACCCATATCGCCAGCAGCCTGGCAGCCATTCTCAACGCCACCACGCCGCTGTTCGCCGTACTGGTGGCGCATCGACTGACCCTTGATGAAAAGATCACCAGCAACAAGCTGGCAGGTGTGGTGCTGGGTTTCATCGGCGTGGCGATCATGATCGGCACCGATGCCCTGGCTGGCCTGGGCGAGCAGCTGGCCGCACAGCTGGCCATACTGGGTGCGGCCTTGTCATACGCCTTGGCAGGTATTTTCGGTCGGCGCTTCAAGACCATGGGCATCGCCCCATTGCCGAGCGCTACCGGTCAGGTCTGCGCTTCCAGCCTGCTGCTGACACCCCTGGCACTGTTGCTGGACCGTCCCTGGACCCTGGAGTTGCCGAGCCTGCCGGTCTGGGCGGCATTACTGGGGATCGCGTTGCTGTCCACGGCCCTGGCCTACGTGCTGTTCTTCCGGATTCTATCCAGCTCCGGAGCCACCAACCTGATGCTGGTGACCTTCCTGATTCCCATCAGTGCCATCGTCCTCGGCGCCCTGATGCTCGGTGAACGGCTGCAGGCCAAGCACTTGCTGGGCATGGCCCTGATCGCACTGGGCCTGGCAGCCATCGACGGTCGCCTGTTCAAGCGCCTGGCACGAGCAAAGAAAAAAACCACGGATCGCGAGAGCTTTCTCGGCAAGGATATTTATGGGCGCTGTTCTCATTTCAGCCCGTAGGAGTACACGCCCAGGTCATGGCTGTCGTACCAGTTGCCCTTGGCCCAGAACAAGCGATCCTGGACAGCATCGAAGCCCAGGCTCCCCAGGTAGCCATCCACGGCCAGTTGCCGCCAGGAACGCCCCCAATCCATGGAGTAGAAAACACCTTCGGCGGAGACCGTCGCCTCCCCGCCCCAGTACAGCCAGCGCGGTGGATGGTGGCGGCTGTGGGTGTTGATCACCAGGGCGCCACGTCCGGCCCAGAAGTTGCTCTCGCGCAGCCCGCTGGAAGACGACAGCGGCGCAAACACACTGGGCAGCTCCCCCTGCATCTGCCAGCTCAGTTGCTGGCGATCCAATTGGGCAACCTGCGTCGGCCCGTTACCGCTCGGTTCGAGCAGCGCGATGACCTGGCCATCCGGGCTTTCCACCAGTTCATCGATGAACGGCCCATCCTCTCGTTCCACCGCCACCACTCGCCATGGCCCGGCCTGGCGTTGCAGGCGCGCGCGGGTGGTGACGTTGAACACCAGGTTGCGTTCCTCGTGCTGCGGATCCTGGGTCATGAAACGTTGGGAAATCCAGATCACCGCGTGCTGCTGGTCCAACTGAGTGACATGGCTCTTGACCTCGCCGTTCGAGCCCGGCTCGTCGTTCCATGCGCCCGATTCGCCGCTGTGCTCGCTGGCATAGGCACTGTCCACCAGCAACGGCGCATCACTGAAGATCTCCTGGCTGCTGGCACCACGGTCAGCGGAGTAGAACACCCCGCTGGACATTGGGCTGACGTCGTCTTCAGCATCACCGCCAGCCTGGGGGCTGGTCCAGGCCCAGATCTCGTCCCGCCCATGGAAATAGGGCTTGAGGTTCCAGGCCACGCTGTTCGCCTTGGGAAACAATCCCTGGGGCAGCCACTTCCAGCTCTGCCCCTGGTCGTCGCTACGCAGGACCACCTTCTGGCTGAGCGGATCGCTGACAGCCGCGCCCTCTGGCCGGTCCAAGCCCGTCAGCAAGAACAGCGTCGCTCCATCAGGGCTGGCCACCAGGCACGCGGCCTCACCGACACGGGCGACCAGTTGGAACTGCCCCTTATCGTCCAGGCGGGAAACATAAGTAACCTGCGGCTCGCGCCCCAGGCCATAACCGAAGAACGAGCGCACCTCGCCCGGTTCTTTGTCCGCCGTCGGCTTGCCATAGACCAGGGCATCCAGGTCCATGGCCGTGGCCGGCAATTCCAGCTCCCGCGAACCACCTTCCATGCGCCCCACCAGCCAGGTGCCTCGCGGAGTCTTGAGCACGCCGGTGCAATACTGCTCCATGGCCCGTTGCTCGATGTGCTGCACCTGGCCCAGGGTCTGCTGGTCGGGGCTGGAGCCACCCCACTCGAACTTGGCGCTCGTGAGCATCCACATGTACCAGAGCAAGGCACCACCAACGAGCAGGGCCGGTAGGGAGAGCAAGAATTTCGAGCGAAGCATGGTAGGTCCGGGTCCATGGAAACGAGGGGGGCTTTTTCCCATGTCCATCGCCGCGAGTAAATGGCTTTGCACATCCGGGTTGCCGCCGTGACGGCATCGGCATCGGCATCGGCATCGGCATCGGCCAGGCCACAGGCACATGCAGTATTCCAGCAAGGAATACGCCCATGAAAATCCTGCATTGTATTTCTCGCCCGCGATCTCTTAGCGTGTCCGCTCCCCCTTGGAGATCATGCCGTGACCGCTTCCCGCCCGCGCCTGTACGTCGATGCCCAGTTCACCAGCCCCTATGCCATGTCCGTATTCGTGGCGCTACGGGAGAAAGGCATCGATTTCGAAATGCTCCCGCTGGACCTCGACGCCGAACAGAACCGCAGCCAGGACTATGCCCGGCTGTCCCAGACCCAACGAGTACCGACCCTGGTCCATGAAGGGTTCGCGCTGTCCGAATCCTCGGCCATCACCGAATACCTGGAAGAGCTGTTCCCCCAGGTCCCGGTCTATCCCAAGACGCCACGCCAACGGGCCAAGGCCCGCCAGGTACAGGCCTGGCTGCGCAGCGACCTGCTACCGATCCGCCAGGAGCGCTCGACCCTGGTGGTGTTCTACGGCCAGCGCGGCGAGCCGCTATCGGCCCAGGCCCAGGTGGCGGCGGCCAAGCTGATCGATGCGGCGCAGGCGCTGCTGGAGGACGGACGCCAGTACCTGTTCGACACCTGGTCCATCGCCGATGTCGACCTGGCGCTGATGCTTAACCGCCTGGTGCTCAACGGCGACCCGGTACCGGCGAGCCTGGTGGACTACGCCCAGCGCCAATGGCAGCGCCCGGCAGTGCAGGAATGGGTGCAGTTGCAGCGCCCAGCGCTGTAGGCGCTGGTCAAGGTCACGGCTCAGCCGGCGACCGGGGCCTGGCGCAGGTAGGCGAACATGTGTTGCGCGTACTCGGCCTTGCCCAGCGGCACACCGTTGTGGCGCAGGATGTTGTAGGCGGTGACCAGGTGGAAATAGAACTGTGGCGTGGCCCAGTTGCGCGCGTACTCCTCGCCAGTCATGTCGAAGGCGATGGCATTGGGCAGTTCGATAGCCACGGCCCGCGCACCGCTGTCATCGATCAATCGGCCATCGGCAGCGGCGAGAAACGCCAGGGTCTGGCGGATCAGTGCCTTGGCCTCGGCCATGTTGGCCGGCGTCGGCAGTGTGCTGACCGCCTGACCGCTCAGGCGCTCCACCGCTTCCCGGGCCTGGGTACAGGTAAAGCGCACCTGCGCCGCCAGATCGTACATATCCGGGGCCAGGCGCGCATCCAGCAGGTTCTGCGGGTCGAAACCCAACCTCCGGGCATGCTCCTCGCCCTTGTCCAGCAGGGTCTCCAGGGTATGCAGCATCTGGGCGAAACAGGTGACGGTCACAGCATAAATCGACATGGGCTTCCTCTCAGACTCGGGGTGCGCCTGGGCGCACGATGATCACAAGGCTTGCAGCCTAGCAGGTGACCAGGCCGGGTTCGACGGGCCGACCGGTGACAAAGGTACCCGTGCGCCGATCGGGCTGTTATGGTGCGCCCCTTGAGAAATACACCGCCAGCCAATGAGGAAAATGACCTTGAGCAGTGAAGCAACAATGACCGGGGACCTGTTCGAAGTCGACAAGCGCCTTAGCCTCAAGCCCATCGTCGAGTTCAACGCCTACCTGCGCGCCGCCTTCGCCGACGGCCCCTGTGCCTGCGGCCGCTGCGTGGCCAGCCAGGGCGACGAGAGCGGCTACGAATACCGCCACAGCTTCGAGTTTTCCGGCCAGGTGGCCAGCCGCCGCCTTGCCTCCACCGCCGGCAGCGATGCGCTGCAAGCCTTGAAGAAGGCCTGGCTGTCCTACACCAAGGCCGAGCTACTGGTGCCTGGCAAACTGGAACTGGCCACCGTCAAGGAGTTCGTCGAACCGCAACTGCACCAGCGCCTGGTGCCGTTGTTCCTGGCCAGCGGCCTGGCCCGGGACGTCGACGGCCAGTTGCAACTGCAGGTCCAGGCCGCCTAAACCCACCCTGCACGTACGTTCACAGCCAGCGGCGCACCTGCTGCTGGTAGGTCGTGAAATCGCTGCCGAACAACTGCCCCAGGGCACGCTCCTCGGGGCCGATCTGCCAGCGGTTCATGTACAGCACGAACCCCGGTACGCCCAGCAGCGCCAGGGGGTTGGCCAGGTACAGGCCCCAGGCCAGCAGGCACAGGGCGAAGCCTGCGTACATCGGGTTGCGGGTGTAGCGGTAGATGCCCGAGGTGACCAGCGCCGAGACATTCCCCGGCTTGAGCGGATTGACCGTGGTCCTGGCCCGGCGAAACGACACCACGCCGGCGAGCGCCACCCCTACGCCGGCGCACACCAGGGGCAAGGCCAAGGCCAGGCGTAGTCCGCGGCCCAGTTCCAGCCCCGGCGTCCCCCAGGCCACAAGCCCCATGAGCAGCGCGCACAGCAGTGCGATCGCCGGTGGTGGAATGCGATGTTCCAGTCCCTGCATGTTTGTCCCTCCCTTCACCCTGAGCCTGCGGCCGATGCCTACAGATTATCCGTCAGTGAGCCCGGTTAGAATGCCTGGACCTGCCTTGAAGCTGGAGCAGCGCCCCTGCGGCACCGATACCAGAATGGGCCGAGGGGGTTGAGGCGATGGAGTGCCTGGATCACTATGTCGCTCCCCACGGCGCGGGGACTGCCAGGCAACGGGCTCCAGCAAGACCTTGCCTGCCATGACAGTACCGGCCCCAGGGCCCTTCCCCTTCAAGCAAGAGATGAACATGCCCATCCCCCATCGAGGCAGTTGCCTGTGCGGCGCCGTGAGCTACCAGGTCCACGGCGAACTCAAGGCCGTTACCCACTGTCATTGCCGCAAGTGCCGCAAGGGCCATGGCGCCGCCTTCGCCACCTACGCCAGCACCCTGCGCGCCCACCTCGCCATCGACGACCCAGGCGCTGCGCTCAAGGCCTACGAGTCCTCGCCCGGGGTGCTGCGCCAATTCTGTGGACAATGCGGCTCTTCACTGTTCTGGCACAACGCCGGGGGCCAGTTCGCCGATTGGCTGTCGATCGCCATCGCCACCCTGGACACCACCTTCGCCGCGCCACGGCAGAAGCACCACTGCGTGGCCACGAAAGCCGACTGGCACACCATCACCGATCAATTCCCCCAGCAACCATGACCCGGGAATTCAGCTATGTCTGGCTGCTGCCGCTGCTAGAGCGTCCCTGGTCCAGGGTCATGGCCGACCTGCCCGGCGCAGTGGCCGAGCTGAAGATCGATGCACCGCTGCCCGAGTCGCTATCGCTGCGCGAACTGCTGCTCACCGCCCTGGGCTCCGGCTCGCCCTACTGGCCACGGTGTGCGGCCCAGTGGCTGGACCAAGGGTTTCCCCTCGACCACGGGCTCTGCACAAGGCTGCTGGAGCGGGTGCATGGGAAAGTCTTCGAGCAGTCCGTCGGCCAGCGCCTCGGAGCACTGGCCAAGCGCTGGCAGCGCCAGCACCTGGCAACGCCCTAGCGCCGTGCGCTAGCGGGCCGCCAGATCCTTGGGCCGGTAGAACAGGAAGCTGCCGATCTCGACGGTCTTGATGTAGGCCCGGGCCCAATCCGGCGAAGCACTGCGATCGTGAAAGTACAGCGCACCGCCGGTGCGGTCCTTGAGCTGCTGGTTCAGGGCCTTGCGGGCAATCTCCTTGGCAACGCTGTAGCGCTGCTCTTCTTCCACCTGGTCCGGACGGCCATCGCACCACCAGGAGAACTGGCAAGGGCTCTTCTGCGAACCCTGCTTGACCACCTCGCACACCGTCCCGGGAAACCCCTCGTGGCCCAGGCGATTGAGTACTACATCGGCCACCGCCTCCATGTCCTCGGTCTCGCCGCCCTTGGCTTCCCAATAGAGGGTCCGCGACAGGCAAGTCAGGGCATCGTCCAGCGGTGCCTGGCCCGCCGGATCGACGGCCTGGGCTTCACTCTTGCTCAAGGGAGCGGCCTGGGGCGCGGTCTTCGGGCTTTGCTGGTCCGCGGCCTTCTGCTCCAGGGCCTGGGCCTTGTCCTCGGCAGCGGCCCGGACCGCCGGCGACTCGGCCGCCCAGGCTGAAACAGTCAAGGGCAGCAAGCAACAACAAATGATCCTGGCATTCAGGGACATGCTCGATTCGTCCTGGTGAACCTTAACCACCCCGCCCCATCGCGTTGCTGGCAAGTCGGCGGGAGCCATCATGCTGAATCGACCATCGAACGGGTAAAACATTCCGCACCAGCACAACGCCCGGTTGACGGCTCAGTCGAGCAAGCCGGCCTGCTTGAGCAACTGCTCCAGGCCCTGGGGCACCAGGGGCGCTTGCGGGCCGAAGCTCGAACTGTCGTGCCAGCTGACGGTGAAGCCCATGCCGCTGGTTTCCTCGCCGTGCAACTGGCCACGGGAGTAGACACTGGCATCGTCGAAGCGTGCGTCATACACCTGGACGATTTCGTGCCCGGGCTGGCCCAGGTAGGTGAACAGGTTCTCCAGGGTACCCAGCAGGCGCAGCTGGCTGATGGACAGGCCGAGTTCTTCCTCCACCTCGCGGCGGATGGCCTGGTCGCTGCGCTCGCCGAACTCGATGCCGCCACCCACCGGGCGGAACACCGTCTGCTGCTGATGAGGGTCGTCGAACTGATGGACCAGGATCTTGCCCTGGTGATGGAAGACACAAAGCGCCAGGGCGCGGATACGCGGTTCAGCCATGGGAAAATCCGTTTACCGGGGGAAAAAGCGCGGCATTAGAGCATGGGCACCGACACCTCGGCCAGGACCTCCCCGGCGAACCTTCGCAATTGCTCCGGGCTGAGCAGCAGCGAGGCGTTGACGTGCCAGTCGCTGGCGTCATCCGCGTTCGACCACAGGCTGACCTTGAGCATCCGCAACGGCTGCCAGTCGGCGTCGGCCGTCACCTGCAAGGCCAGGTCAAGGCACGCCGAGCGCCATTGCAACGGCTCCTCAGCCAACGCTTGCGCCGCTTGCAGAAAAAACTCGGCCAACCCGACACAGCCCTCCAGGGGTTCGTGGACGATACGAACATGGGCCTGGAAGCCGCTGCCCCGCAGGCCAACGTCAAGCAAGGGGTAGGCGCCGCCCTTCTCGGCGGCAATGGACAATTGCAGCCCATCGTCCTGGGCCACCACCGCGCTCATTCGCAGGCCGGCGGGTAGAAATGGCGGGCCGCCAGCGCCGGCACTTCTTCCAGCGCCGTCCACAATTGCTCGTCCAGTTCGCCACTGATCAGCTCATGCTGCTCATCGCTGAGCCGCTCGGGAATATCCCACAGGCGCTCCAACTGTGGATGGGCCTGCAGATCGCCGATCGTCTGCCGCTGGCGTTCCACCACCGCCCTGGCCTGGGTCGCGCCCAATGCCTGGAGTGCGTCCAGGGCCAACTGGTAGCTGCGCTCGCCCCAGTTGCAGAAGAACTGCAAGAAACCACCGTTGTAGCCATCGGCCTCCAGGCGCCACAGGGCGACGATGGCCTGGTCCCGCTCAGGCAGGCGCTCCAGGTCCCAGTCCAGCGCCCGCAGGCGCGCCATGGACTGCTCGCACACATGCTCCCAGATCCAGTCCGCGCCCTCGATCACCAGCCCCTGCTCGCCCAGCCCGGGCCACAGCACCGAGCTGCCCTGGGGCGCGATCCGCCAGGCCTGGCGCTGCTGCGCCGAGGCTTCCTGCAAGCGGCCATAACGCCCGAGGGATTGGCGCAGCAGCAAGCCATCGGCCCAGCCGAGACAGAGTTGGTCCGCTTCGAAAGCGACGTGGATGATGGGATTGGCGTTGGACAAGACAGACCTTCCTGGCAGTGGTTTCGATCAAAGACGGGGTTGCCCCGGGATGCTTCTACACCCATCCGCCGCACGGTGCCACCCTGCATAGGCTGCAAATACCCTTGGCTTGCGCGGCCTGGAACCGCTATAAAACACGACCGCACCCAGGATGCTTGCAGTGTTCACCAGACTGATCGACCAGGAACTTCATCTCTACGGCAGTCCTGGCGAGTTCAATGCCATAGCCCGCGCCATTCGCAAAGACTGCCGTCAGGCTTTTGCCCTGGAGCCCGAACCTGCGCAACTCGTCAGCCTGATCCTGCACTGCGGTGGACACCGGGACAGCATTCGCATCGAAGGGGACAGTCTGTACATCCATTTTACCCAGGCCACCAGGAACCGCCTTTGGACACACTTTTCGATGCCGCAGGAAACACCCCCGGGAGCGATGTTCTTCATCGACCGGTGCCAGGGTCATGTACCTGCTTTCGGCGATGGCTGCTTGAGCCTGGTACTGCACGCCAACGCCCCCCTACCTGAAACCAGCCGAGACACCCTGCCCGATGAAAATCTACCTCGACGATAAACGCCAGACGCCCGAAGGCTGGGTGCGGGCCTACTGGCCGAACGAAGTCATTGCCTTGCTCAAGGCCGGTGGCGTCAGCGAAATCAGCCTCGACCACGACCTGGGCGACGACGAACGCGGCACTGGCTACGACGTGATCCTGTGGATCGAGGAAGCCGTGGCCTTGCAGGGTTTTCACCCGCCACGGATCCAGGTGCACTCGGCCAATGCCTCGGCCGTGGAGAAGATGCAGGCCGGAGTTCGCTCGATACAGCGGCTGGCAGCCGGGCAGTAACCGTAGGATCTTGAGTGGCGCTAGCGACAGCCCCACGGACCTCTTCCCCCCAGCCCCTCGCAGGGCGGCGCCAGGCCTCAATGAGCGCCACCACAGCGGGCGCCGCTTGCCCAGGTCCAGCGGTCGACTCTGCCATGACAGGGTTCCACCAGCAGCACCTGGGCCTCAGTCCACCAGCCGCTTGCCCTTGAGCTCGGCATAGGCCGCCTTGATCGGCTCGAAACCGTACTGCTGCTCCAGGCGCTTGACGATGAAATGCCCACGGGCCATGTCCTGGTAGAAGTCGGTGAACAGGGTATTGATGGTGGCGCCGGTGACGGCACCGATCACGGGTACCGCCTGGGCCGCGAACTTGCTGGAGATGGTCACGCCATAGCGCGCCGCGACCTTTTCGATCAGCACCGCCAGCCATTTGCCCACCTGCCCCGGCGACAACCGGCTGACGGCATCGGCGCCCTGCTTGGCGGCGATGGCGGCCAGCTCCTTGGAGAGTTGCTGCATGGCCTGGGTGGTGAAGCTGCGGGTCAGGTAATAACCGGTTTCAGTGGCGTCGTCGGCCTCGCTGTTGCCGCCCATGGCGAACACTTCGATGCACGCCTGCTTGGTGGAAAAATCCTCCAGGTCGAACCCCTCGCTGCGTGCCACATCGGCCACCGAGCGCATCATGATGGTGGTGGACACCGGCAGCTCGACGAACAGCGAAGCAAAACCGAAGGCGCCCCCCAAGGCCCCCGACGCGGCCGCATACAACTTGTGCAAGCGCGGCGAGGCCTGTTTCTTCGGCTGGTTGTCCAGGCTCCACAAGGCCGCATCGGCGGAACTGTGCAGCGCGGCCACCACCGCGCCGTTGATCTTCTGCGATACCACCGCCGGCAAGGCCTTGACCGCACTCTCGATGGGCGAGCCCAGCAAGCCCGACAGGCGTGCGGTCAACGATGGCGACTCCAAGAGGCCCACGGCGCGCTTGAGGTCCCTGTAGTCTTGCAGGTTGTCTTGGATATTCACTGGGGCTTCCCTTGGCAGGCGCTGGTACGGGCGAGCATTTTGGCAGCATCGACCCGGGAAAATAAACCGCCCGCCCAGCGCTGCAGGAACAGCGCTGGGCGGGCGGAAGTACAGGGGGTCAATCCTGCAACCAGACCCGCACCTGCCGCTCGGGGCCTTCGATGAACAGCAGTTGCGCCACCTGGCCCGCTTCCAGCAGGTCCTGGCGGGCCTCCTGCAAACGTTCCAGGGACGGCGCCTGGTCCACCAGCTCGACCCGCGCTACTGGCGCCTTCATCGATTGCCGGGCATCGGACTTGGCCTTGCGGATCGCCGCCAGCGTCGCGCTGACCGCCTCCAGCAACGACTCCACATCAGCCTCGACCGCACAGGCCTCGGGCCAGGACGCACGGTGCACCGAACCCGGCTGCCAGCAACGCCAGACCTCTTCGCAAACGAAAGGCAGGAACGGCGCGAACAGCCGCTGCAGGCTGCTCAAGGCTCGGGCCAGGGCGTTACGCGCCGAGTGCCCTTCGGGCCGATAGGCGCGGCGCTTGACCAGCTCGACGTAGTCATCGCAGAACCACCAGAAGAATCCCTCGATGCGTACCAGGGCAGCGCTGTAGTCGTAGCCTTCCAGTGCCTGCCGGGCCTGGCCGGCGACACTTCCCAGGCGTTGCAGCATGGCCTGGTCCAGCGCCTGCGACACCGGCCCGGCGGGGTCGCCGGGCAAGCCGAACACCAGCTTCGAGACGTTGAACAGCTTGAGCGCCAGGCGCCGGCCGATCTTCATCTGCTGCTCTTCGAAGGCGGTATCGCTACCCGGCCGCCCCAGGGCCGCCCAGTAGCGCACCGCGTCGCTGCCGTACTGCTCGAGCAGCGCCAGGGGGGTGACCACATTGCCCCGGGACTTGGACATCTTCTTGCGGTCCGGATCGAGGATCCAGCCCGACAGCGCCACGTGGCGCCAGGGCACGGCGGCCTGCTCGAAGTGACTGCGAACCAGGGTCGAGAACAGCCAGGTGCGGATGATGTCGTGGCCCTGGGGCCGCAGGTCCATGGGAAAGACCTGCTCGAACAGGCCATCGCCCTCCTCCCAGCCCGCGGCGATCTGCGGGCTCAGGGAGCTGGTGGCCCAGGTATCCATGATGTCGCGCTCGCCGATGAAACCATGGGGCTGGCCGCGCTGGCCCGGCTCGTAACCCGGTGGGGTGTCCAGGGTCGGGTCCACCGGCAGCGAGTCTTCGCTGGCGGCGATTGGCCGGTCATGGTCCGGTTCGCCCCGGGCATCCAGGGGGTACCAGAACGGCAGCGGCACGCCGAAGATCCGTTGCCGGCTGATCAGCCAGTCGCCATTGAGGCCGCCGACCCAATGCTCATAGCGGCTGCGCATGAATGACGGGTGCCAGGCCAGGGCCCGGCCGCGCTCCAGCAGTTGCTGGCGCAACGCGGCATCGCGTCCGCCATTGCGCAAGTACCATTGGCGGGTGGCGACGATCTCCAGCGGCTGGTCCCCCTTCTCGAAGAACTTTACGGCATGGCGGATCGGCCGTGGCTCGCCGAGCAGGCCGCCGCACCCGTGCAGCAGCGGCAACAACCGCTGGCGTGCCTGGGCCAGGCTGCAACCGGCCAGTACGGCATAGGCCTGGCGTCCGGCGGGATCGGCCAGCCACTCAGGTGCCTGCGCCAGCAAGCGACCGTCGCGGCCGATGATGCAACGGGTCGGCAGCTGCAATTCACGCCACCAGAGCACGTCCGTCAGGTCGCCGAAGGTGCAGACCATCGCCAGCCCCGTGCCCTTCTGCGGATCGGCCAGGGGGTGGGCAAGCAACGGCACCGGCACCTCGAACAGCGGCGAGCGCAACGCCTGCCCGAACTGCCCCTGGTAGCGTAGGTCGTCGGGGTGCGCCACCAGCGCCACGCAGGCCGCCAGCAACTCCGGACGCGTGGTGGCGATGCGCAGCGCCTGCCCCCCGTCGCCCCGGAACACCAGGTCGTGCCAGGCTCCCGGCTGCTCGCGATCCTCAAGCTCGGCCTGGGCCACGGCGGTCTGGAAGGTCACGTCCCACAGGCATGGCGCCTGCTGGCTGTAGAGCTCGCCACGCTGGTAGTTGCGCAAGAGCGCGCGCTGGCTGACCCGCTGCGCCCGCTCATCGATGGTGGCATAGGTCAGCCCCCAGTCCACCGACAACCCCAGTTGCACGAACAGGTTGCGAAAGGCCTGCTCGTCGATGGCGGTCAGGCGATGGCACAGCTCGACGAAATTGCGCCGGCTGATCGCGACATACTCGCTGCGGCGCCGGGCTACCGTAGTCGGCGGCTGGAACTGCGGTTGGTACGTGGCATCCGGATCGCAGCGCACGCCGTAGTAGTTCTCCACGCGCCGTTCAGTGGGCAGGCCGTTGTCATCCCAACCCATGGGATAGAACACAGTCTTGCCGCACATGCGCTGGAAGCGGGCGATTATATCGGTGTGGGTGTAGCTGAACACATGGCCGACGTGCAGCGAGCCGGAGGCCGTGGGTGGCGGTGTGTCGATGGAATAGACCGCGTTCCGTGGGGCATTGCGGTCGAAGGCGTAGGTGCCTTCTTCGAGCCAGCGCTGGGACCAGCGTGTCTCGAGATGTTCAAGCGAGGGGGTGGGGCAAATCGTCAGGCTTTCACGTTTAACGGTGACATAGCTTCCTCCTGTCATCGGCAGATGGCGCGCAGTCGTGCGCACCGCAAGACAGATTTATAGAGCAAGGACACGGATTAGTAAATCGCCCTTTCAAAGCCATTTCACCTGCGGCGCCCACTGCGGGTACTCAACGCGCATGCGCTCCAGGCACTGGGCCAGCTGCCGCGCATCGTCGGGCAAGCGCTGGCTCAATGTCGACCCGCCGTGGAACGACAATTGCCGTGGCATCTCCACCAGCCCGGTGATCGCGTCCCAGAACGCATCCCAGTTGCAGCCGTACCCAGCGGGAAACCCCAGGGCGTCGCGCAGCAGGATGTGCAATTCGGCCGAACTGCCCACCGCGCTCAAATCGATATCCAACCGCTGCAAACCGGTCACCTCCAAGCAACTCCTGGATTCAGGCACCCGCACCGATCACTGGCGAACGTACTGCACCTGCTTGCCATCGAAGACGTAGCTGACGTCATCGGCATCGTCCATCTTGCGGGTCTGGGCGTCGCCCGCAGAGGTGGTGCCGCTGAACTTGACCAGCAAGCGCGGCATGGGTCCTTGGGCCGCCACGAAATTCAGCTCGCCCTGGTTGGCGATGCAGGGCATCACCGTGCCGTCGTCGCAGGCCGCCGAGTTGTCCTCGCCGGTGAAGACCTGGCCCAGGTAGCTCCAGACCCAGCCGTCCTGGTCCGGGGTCTTGTTCGGGTTGAACACGAACACGGCATAACCACTGATGCCGTAGCCGCTGTCGAAAGTGGCCGTGGGCACCGCCAGCACCAGGCGGCCATCGTTGGTGCGGTACTCCAGGGCCTCGCGGCTGGTGTCCACTTCCTCGGGCTGCTCGCGGGCACCGAAGAAACCGATCTTGCGCTCGATGCTGCGAATATCGTAAGGCTGCTTCTGACCCGGGCGAGCCAGTTCGAAGGTCGCGTCCGCCAGCCGCACCTTGACCTCCGGGGCGATGAAGTCTTCACCCTCACGGGCCGCGCGGTCGCGAGTGAACCAGGAGAACGTCGCGTAGTAGTGCTTGCCGCCCAGGTCGATCTCGCGGCCATACCAGAAGTTGGACACCACGCCATCTTCCAGTTCGAAGGTTTCGGCCTGGTCATCGATCTGGACGTTGTTGATCAGCGCCAGCACCGCGCCGGGCGGGATCAAGGGATCCTTGGCATAGCCGGCCAATGGCGCCGCGAGGGCTGCGGTGGCCAGGGCCAGGGCCGTCAGGGCCAGGGCCGTCAGGGCCCGGCCCAGGCGGCCGGTCTTGTGCGCAGCGTCGAACCTGCTTTTCATGCGTTGAACATCCCTGTAGTGCCTTGCTGGACCGCCTGCCGAGGCGGCCTGCGGTATGGGGCTGGAATCATATAAGCAGGTTTTTGCCAGCCACAAGATGCTGGCACATGGCAATTGCGACGCCCGTTTGCGTCCAGGTGGACCGCAGGCCGCCAGGAAGCCGCCGGCCTGCAATGGGTGTGGGTCGACAAGGCCAAGAAACTGCTGCTGGCCAGCGACATGTCGGTCAAGGCGATCACCTACGAAGCCGGCTACGAAAACGTCAGCTACTTCGTGCGGCTGTTCAAGACCCAAGCAGGCCAGACCCCGGCCCAGTGGCGCCAGGGCGTCGCGGCACGAGAGCGGGAAACCAGGCCCTGGCCAGGCGACCACTAGCCCTTCAGCACGGCGAACGGCTGGTACGGGCCACGGTGCGTCCCGGCGCGACGGCCACCAGCCACCCCAGTAGCGCCAGCCCGGCTAACGCCAGCCCCGCCCCGGCCAGGCCCATGCGGGCAATCCCCAGCGAACCCAGGGTAACGCCCCCCAGCCACGCTCCCAGGGCGATCCCCAGGTTGAAGCCGGCGATATTGAGCCCGGCCGCCACTGCATGGGCATGGGGCGCATGCCGTTGGGCGATGCCGATCAACCGAGCCTGCAAGGCCGGCACCGCGGCGTAGGTGAACAGCCCCAGCAAAGCCACGCAGCACGCCATGCCCAGGGCCGAATGCGCCAGCCCCCAGAATCCCAGCCCGCACCCGGCGATGCCGGCGAGCGCCATGAGGCTGGCCCGGTCGACGCCCAGGCGATCGGCCAGCCGTCCTCCCAGCAGATTGCCGGCTGCGGCGAGCACGCCATAACCGAGCATGAACAGGCCAACCGTGGCGATGCTGACCTGGGTCACCCCGGTCAACAGCGGCGCGATGTAGGTATAGGCGCTGAATGAGCCGGCATACCCCAGCACGGTCACCAGGGCCGCCACCAGCAAGGCTGGATGCAGCAATGCCCGAAGTGCCTGGACGACGGATTCGCCAGCGGCCTCCCCCGGGGCCCTGGCCGGCTCGACCATGCCCAGCAGCCCGAGGAAACCCAATGCACCGAACCCGGCAATCGCCCCCAGCACCGGCCGCCAGGACCACAGGCCGCCGAGGTAGGTACTGATGGGCACGCCAATGGCCATGGCCAGGGTGAACCCCGAGAACACCACCGCCACCGCACGCCCGGCCTGCTTCGGTCCGGCCAGGCGCGCGGCGGTGCTGGAAGCCACGGCCAGGAACAGGCCGTGGCCCATGCCCGCAATAAAGCGCGCCGCCAACAGCGCCCACAGGCTGCTGGCGAGGGCGGCGCCCAGGCTCCCGGCGCAGAACACCAGCACGGTGCCGAGCATCACCCGCTTGCGCGGCCAGCTTGCGGTCAGGGCCGTAAGGATCGGTGCGGCGCCGGTCGCGCCCAGGGCATACAGGGTGACCGTGCCACCGGCCTGCTCGAGCTTGAGGCCCAGGTCTTGGGCGATGACGTCGGTGAGGCCGATGGGCACGAATTCGGCAAGCCCCAGGGCAAAGGCGCTGAGGCCGAAGATATAGACGATGAAGGGCATGGACACGCGCTCCGAAGAGTTGGAAAACCGGCCTGGGGCCAGGGATGCGCGCAATCGTAGAGAGACCCTGTCATTTCAAAAAATTAACCTTTTGGCAGTCAGGCCAAATTATTTTTATACCTCAAGCAGGCTTGCCACTATGCTGGCCAGCCCTTGGCCGGCCAGCCAACGCGCCGCCGGACGCTTGTCCGCCAATCAACCGGGAACACTTCGCGAGGGCGCCCACCGCGGCGCGATACCGCTTCATGAGCCATCTGGACCATCTGCGTACCTTCATCGAGGCTTACCGCCTGCAATCCTTCTCCCGTGCCGCCCAGGCGCTGGGCATGACCCAGCCCGGCGCCTCGCTGCACATCCAGGCGCTGGAAGCCTTCGTCGGCAAACCGCTGTTCGTGCGGCGCTCGCGGGGCGTGACCGCGACCGAGGCCGCCGACGAGCTGGCCCGCGCCATCGGGCCGATGCTCGACGGGCTGGAAATGCGCATGGCCTCCTACCGCCAGAGCGATGAACTGAGCGGTACCGTGCACATCGCCGGGCCTTCGGACTTCATCCACGGCAAGCTGGCCTCGGGGCTCGCGCCCCTGCTGGAGCAGGGTTTGCAGATCCGCCTGCACACCGGCAACCGCGAGCGCATCTACAGCCTGCTGGACAGCTCGACCGCGGACCTGGCGATCACCGCCTCGCTGCCGGACGAACATGCCCATGGCTTCGCCCGGCTGCTGACCGAGCGGTTCCTCCTGGTGCTGGCCCCGGAGCTGGCCCGGAAACTGGGCAAGCGACCATCGGCCGAGGCACTGGCCGCTGTGCCGCTGATTGCCTTCGACGAAGACCTGCCGCTGATCCGCCCGGTATGGACCGCTCTATTCCAGTTCGCCCCGACCTTGCAGGCCGCACTGACCATCGCCGACCTGCGCATCATCCAGGACCTGGTGGTCCAGGGCCAAGGCTGGAGCGTGCTGCCCGACTACCAGTGTCGTGAAGCCCTGGCAGCCGGCCGCCTGGTGTCCCTGACTCCGCTGGAGGAGGCGCCCAGCAACGAGCTGTACCTGGTCTGGAACAAGACCGCGATGCGCAGTCCGCGCCTGATCCACGTACGCGATTTCCTCCTCGGGCTGTTTGCCAATAGCGTGCATTGACCTCCTGCCCAGCCCCGGGAGCCGATGCTAGACTGCGCGGCTTTTTCCCTGGGGCCAGGTTATGCAACGCATCGTGATACTGGGCAACGCCGGGAGCGGCAAATCCACCCTGGCCCGGGAGCTGGGGCGCCGTCTCGCAGTGCCGGTGGTGCACCTGGATCGGTTGTTCTGGGAGCCCGGCTGGGTCGAGGCCGATACACAGCTGTTCCGTAGCCGGGTCCGCGAGGCCGTCGCCACGGATGCCTGGATCTGCGAAGGCAATTATTCGCGGCGCACCTTCGACCTGCGCCTGCCCCGCGCCGAGCTGGTGATCTGGCTCGACACCCCGCGCACCACCTGCCTGCGCCGGGTGTTCATGCGCAGCCTGCGCAACCGTCCACGCGCCGACCTGCCGGCAGGTTGCCACGAGCAACTGAACCTGGAGTTCCTCAAGTTCCTGGGTTTCGTGTGGCGCTTCGACCAGCACAATCGCCCGGGCATCGAACAGGTCCGCCAGGCCGTGGCGCCCCAGGTGCCGGTGATTCATCTGCGAGGCGTGCAGGACATCGACAGCTGGCTCGAGACGCTGCCACCCCGCCTGCCGGGCTGAACGCGACAGCCTGGACCGGTCGGCGGCCATGGCGCAAAAGCGCAAGACTTCCGGGTGAAAAACCGGATAATGGCGGCCTTTTCGTCTTGCTCGTCATTCTGGTAGCTCCCATGGAAATCAAGGTCAACTTTCTCGACAACCTCCGACTTGAAGCCAAGTTCGATGACTTCACGGTGGTGGCCGACCAGCCGATCCGCTACAAGGGCGACGGCTCGGCACCGGGTCCGTTCGACTATTTCCTGGCTTCCTCGGCGCTGTGCGCCGCCTACTTCGTGAAGCTGTACTGCCAGACCCGCGACATCCCCACCGACAACATCCGCCTGTCGCAGAACAACATCGTCGATCCAGAAAACCGCTACAACCAGATCTTCAAGATCCAGGTCGAGCTGCCCGCGGACATCTCCGAGAAGGATCGCCAGGGCATCCTGCGCTCCATCGATCGCTGCACGGTGAAGAAGGTGGTGCAGACCGGCCCCGAGTTCGTGATCGAGGAAGTGGAGAACCTGGACGCCGATGCCCAGGCCCTGCTGATGCCGAGCCTGGATGCCGGCACCAGCACCCGCATCCCCGGCAAGGACCTGCCGCTGGAGCAGACCATCGCCAACATGTCGGCGATCCTCGCGGGCCTGGGGATGAAGATCGAGATCGCTTCCTGGCGCAACATCGTGCCCAACGTCTGGTCGCTGCATATCCGCGACGCGCAGTCGCCGATGTGCTTCACCAACGGCAAGGGCTCGACCAAGGAAAGCGCCCTGGCCTCGGCCCTGGGCGAATTCATCGAGCGCCTGAACTGCAACTTCTTCTACAACGACCAGTTCTGGGGCCAGGAGATCGCCAACGCCGAGTTCGTCCACTACCCCGACGAGCGCTGGTTCCAGCCAGGGCGCAAGGATGCCCTGCCCAAGGAAATCCTCGACGAATACTGCCTCGGGATCTACAACCCCGACGGCGAGCTGCGCGGCTCGCACCTGTACGACACCAACTCCGGCAACATCGAGCGCGGCATCTGCTCGCTGCCCTTCGTGCGCCAGTCGGATGGCGAAGTGGTGTACTTCCCCTCCAACCTGATCGAGAACCTGTACCTCTCCAACGGCATGAGCGCCGGCAACACCCTGGCCGAGGCCCAGGTGCAGTGCCTGTCGGAAATCTTCGAACGGGCGGTCAAGCGCGAGATCCTCGAAGGCGAGCTCGCCCTGCCGGACGTGCCCCAGGAAGTGCTGGCCAAGTACCCGGGCATCCTGGCGGGCATCCAGGGCCTGGAGGAGCAAGGCTTCCCGGTGCTGGTCAAGGACGCTTCCCTGGGCGGTGAATTCCCGGTGATGTGCGTGACCCTGATGAACCCGCGCACCGGTGGCGTGTTCGCCTCCTTCGGCGCCCACCCGAGCTTCGAAGTGGCGCTGGAACGCAGCCTTACCGAACTGCTCCAGGGCCGCAGCTTCGAGGGCCTGAACGACCTGCCGCAGCCGACCTTCGAGAGCCAGGCGCTGATGGAGCCGAACAACTTCGTCGAGCACTTCATCGATTCCAGCGGCGTGGTCTCGTGGCGCTTCTTCAGCGCCAAGGCCGACTTCGAATTCGTCGAGTGGGACTTCTCCAGCCAGGGCGCCGACTCCAACGCCGAGGAAGCCGCGACCCTGTTCGGCATCCTCGAAGGCCTGGGCAAGGAAAGCTACATGGCGGTGTACCAGCACCTGGGCGCCACCGCCTGCCGGATCCTGGTGCCGGACTACTCGGAAATCTACCCGGTGGACGACCTGATCTGGGACAACACCAACAAGGCGCTGTTCTTCCGCGAAGACATCCTCAACCTGCACAGCCTGGACGAAGACGGCCTGCGCGGCCTGGTGGAACGCCTGGAGCAAAGCGAGCTGGACGACTACACCGACATCACCACCCTGATCGGCATCGAGTTCGACGACAACACCGCCTGGGGCCAGTTGACCATCCTCGAGCTGAAGCTGCTGATCCACGTGGCCCTGGGCCAGTTCGACCCGGCCAAGGAACTGGTGGAGATGTTCCTGCAGTACAACGACAACACCGTCGAGCGCGGCCTGTTCTACCAGGCCATGAACGCGGTGCTGGAAGTGCAACTGGACGACGAGCTGGAGCTGGCGGACTACGAAGCCAACTTGCGCCGCATGTTCGGCAACGAGCGCATGGACGCGGTGATCGGTTCGGTACGGGGCAGCGTGCGCTTCCATGGCCTGACGCCTACCAGCATGCAACTGGAGGGCCTGGACCGGCACCTGCGGTTGATCGACAGCTACAAGAAACTGCACGCGGCACGGGCCAGGATGGCTGGCCTGGCCAACTGAGGGCTTCGGCAGGAAAGCACCTTCGCAGGCTGTGGGAAAACTACTGCGTTTGGCAATACTGCGTTAAAAACAGGCTCAGAGCGCTCATTTACAGCCAGTAAACTCCGCTTCCTCGCCTGTTTTTGCCTTGTCTTGCCTTCACTCGCGACGTTTTCACACCGCCTGTTCGGGTGCTTTTTTTGTTTCAGGCACCGGACTGCGGGGCTGCCCCATGTTCGCCACGGCTCAGCAACAATCTGACCAGGCAGCCACTGCCATCCGATAACAACAACGGAAAATGCCGCCCCCCTGTTTCCCGTCTTCACGAGCGGTACCATGGGCTCCTGACATTCACGACCTGCCAAACCCAAGCCGACGGCTAGTGCCCCGAGAGACCGCCACCATGCAAGCAGACTTTCGCCCCAAGCAGATCTACGAGCAGGTTGCCGACCAGATCCGCGCCGGCATCCTGAGCGGCCAGTATGCCCGTGGCTCGCGCCTGCCCTCCGAACGCGACCTGGCGCAGCGGCTGAAAGTCAGCCGGCCCGCCGTACGCGAAGCGATCGGTGCCTTGCAGAACGAAGGCATGGTGATCACCCGCCATGGCTCAGGCACCTACGTCGCCGATTGCCCGCTGCAGGTGAACGAAGCGGCACCGGACTATGCCGGTCTGCCACCGGTGGATGCCGACTTCAGCCCCATCAGTACCCTCGAAGTACGCTTGCTGATCGAACCGGCGATAGCCCGCCTGGCCGCCCGCCGTGCCCAGCGCGACCCATTGGCCGAGCGCTACCTGGAACAGATGAGCGATGTGAAGGACATCGGCGATTCGCAGCAACAAGCGCGCTGGAGCGAAGCCGACCGGCTGTTCCACCGCCAGCTCGCGATGATGACCGGCGATATCCTGATTACGCGGATCGCCGAGGAAATCAACAAGACCATGGAGCAACCGTTGTGGAACCGCCTGCGGGACGACGGAATCTACGACCCCGAACGCATCCAGCTGTATGCGGCCGAACACCGCCTGATCTACGAAGCGATCATCAGCGGCGACGAAGACGCGGCCGCTTTCTACGTCGAAGGCCACCTCAAGCGGGTGCGCCGTGATATCAGCTCGCGGGAATGAACGAGGGCCGGCATGGACGTGCCATGCCGGCCCCTCGCGCGCTGCGTTCAGCGCATCGGCTGGACCTTGAAGGAGCGCTGCATCCGGTAGAGGGTCTGGGCTCCCAGCCACTTGTCGAAGATGGCCTGCATCGTCCCCTCGGCCTCCAGCTCGCGCAACGCCGAATTCACCGCGACGAGCATGCCCGGCTCGTCTCGACGTATGCCCAGGCCCCAGACTTCCCGGCCGATGGCCGGTTGCAGAATGCTGTACTGCCCGGCCTTGTCACCCAGGCGGTTGAGCAACTTGTGCAGGACCTCCTGCGAAGTACTGAAACCCGTGACCTTGCCCTGGAGCAAGGCGGTGAAGGCGCTGGACACATCCTCGAAGCCGACCGCCGTCGCGCCCGGCAAGGCCTGCCTGATATAGGCCTCGCTGATGCTGCCCTTGACGTAGCTGATGCGCTTGCCATCCAGCTCGCCGAGGGCGGTGATGCCCCGACCGGCCCTGACCGCCAGCACGTTCTCGCTCACATAGTAGGCATCGGAAAATGCCACCTGCTCGGCGCGTAGCGGCGTATGGGCCAGCCCCGCGCCGAGCACATCCATGTGGCCCTGTTGCAACTCGGCGATACGCGCTTCGATGGATACCGGCTTGATCTCGACCTTCGCTCCCAGCTTGCCGGCCACCGCCTGGCAAACGTCCACGTCATAACCGACCACCGAGCGCGTCTTCACGTCCGTGTAGCCGAATGGCTCGAAGATATCCAGTACGCCGCAGACCAGCACTGCACGAGCCTTGATCTCGTCCAGTTGCGCGGCCTGGACGCCAGCCGCCCCCAGCAACAGGCAAGTGGCAATGGCAGAACCCCACGATGAAAAACTGCGTTTCATATCTGTGTCCCCAGGAAAAATAGGCATGGCAATGTTGTGCGCGCAGCAGCTAACGCCGCGCTAGCGGACCAGGAAGCCGTGCCGCTGCGGGTCACGCTCATCGATGATCCAGTTGCAGAACCCACAGATGTAGGCCGTGCCCGAGACCTCCGGGATAACCGCCTGGAATTCCCCCACCCGGGTTTCTTCGATGACCCTGGCGCTGAACACCGAACCTATGACCGACTCGTTGACCAGCACCTGGTCCCGGTCGATCTGCCCCCGCAGGTAAAGCTGGGCGATCCGGCCGCTGGTGCCGGAACCTGTGGGTGAGCGGTCCACCTCGCGGTCGGCGAAGATGCAGCAGTTGGCCTGGGTCGACCCGGGCAGGCGCGGCTCACCGTCGATGATGGTGCCGTAGATGTGGTTGATCTCGGGAATCTCGGGATGCACCACCGGGAACGCGGCATTGGCCGCGCGCTTCACCTCGGCCCCGAACGTCTTCAACGCCTCCACCGCCGACTCGCGGATCGGCAGGCCATGGGGTGCACCGCTGGTATAGAAATAGAAGGCCCCACCATAGGCGATATCGCCGGTGACCGGACCGTAGCTCGGGGTCTGGACCGTCACGTCGCGACGGTAGATGAACGACGGCACGTTGATGAAGTGCACGCTACCGGCATGCTGGCCATCCCACTCGACGAAGGCTTCGATGAAACCGCAGGGAGCATCGATGCCGACCCGGGTCCGTGGCGACGTCCGCTCGACCCAGCCCAGCTCCACGGCGGCGGTCGCCAGGGCGATGGTGCCGTGGCCGCAGTGGTCGCTGTAGCCTTCGTTGTGCAGGAAGATGATGCCGAAGTCCGCCGTGGGCGAGACCGGCTCGGTGAGGTAGCCGCCATACATGTCGGCATGGCCGCGCGGCTCGAACATCAGGGCCTGGCGGATATCGTCGGCATGACCCCGTAGCCAGGCACGACGCTCGATGATGGTCTTGCCGGGCAACCGGGGCAGGCCGCAGGTCACGATCCGAAACGGCTCGCCGCCGGTATGGACTTCCACGGTGTTGATGCTGCGGGTGATACGCATGGTCGACTCCCCCTTGGACAATGGATTCAGGCGCGCTCGGCCATGAGGTTGGCGAGGGCTACACGGGCAGCCGCCAGGTCCCAGGCGGCGGTACCGACACTCTTGACCACCACCGGACGCCCAGGCTCGACGGCGCCATCCAGCGCACTGGCCAGGGACCTCACCTGGGACCAGTCCACCGCCGCACGCAGCAGGTCCCCGGCCTCGTGGCGAGCACCGGCCGGGTCGTCGGCATAGATCAGGCTGCCGTCGAGCAGGGTCTTGCCCAGCTCGGCCATTTCCGGCTTGAAGGCGCCAACCCCGACGACCAGGCACCCCGCCCGGGCCGGTTGGTCGTAAACCGGCTCGAGGCTGGTGGTCAGGGTAATGACCGCATCGACCTCCGGCATGTCCTCATCCATCGCCTGCAACTGGCCATGCCACTGGCGATTGGCCTCGCAGAACTGCGTGGCGGACGCGAGGTCCAGGCCCCGTACCCAGATCCTGGCCTGGGGATACAGCGCGTTGATGGCCTGGACATGAAACCGCGACTGGGCACCGGTGCCGAAGATCAGGATCCGCTGCACAGGCTGGGGCAGGAAGGTGCGCAGGGCCAGCAGGGTGACGGCGGCGGTGCGGCGCCCGGTCACTTCCGGGCCGTCCAGCAGGCACAGCAGCCTGCCGGTGGCCGCGTCGCACACCGTGACATTGCCATGCAAGGTGGGCAGGTGGCGCCGGGCATTGGCCTGCTGCACGTTCACCAGCTTGTGGATCGCGATGTCCGGCGCGCTGGCCGGCATGCTGAGCAGCACCCCGCCCTCGCCCAGGGGCACCACCATGCGCTCCGGGCTCAAGATCGAACCGGCCGCCAGTTCCCGCACCGCCCGCCCGAGGGCCTCGACCAACTGCTCGAAGCCCAGCAAGGCGGCGGTCCTGGCCGGGTCGCAGACGATGATTCCCGGAGGGTTCGCCAGCATGGCGGCAATGGATGGATCGTTCATTCTGTTGCTCCTCTGTGGATGACTCAGCGGCGACCTATGTCGCAAAGGAACTGCTGCGCCCGGGGATGCCTGGGCCTGTTGAAGAACTCGCCGGGAGGCGCCACCTCCAGCAGGCGGCCCTGGTCCATGAACCACACCACGTCGCTCACCTCCCGGGCGAAGTGCATCTCATGGGTCACGCAAACCATGGTCATGCCCTCGGCCGCCAGGGCCTTCATCACCGCCAGCACCTCGCCGACCATTTCCGGGTCCAGGGCGCTGGTGGGCTCATCGAACAGCATCACCGGCGGCTGCATGGCCAATGCCCGGGCGATGGCCACGCGCTGTTGCTGGCCACCCGACAGCTGGTTCGGATAGGCCCCGGCCTTGTGCCCCAGGCCGACCTTGTCCAGCAGGCCCAGGGCCAGTTCGCGGGTCGGCGCCGCTGCCGCCTTGCGTACCCACAGCGGCCCGCAGGTGACGTTCTCCAGGACGGACAGGTGGGGAAACAGGTTGAACTGCTGGAACACGAAGCCGATGTGGCTGCGCATGGCATTCACATCCACCTGCCGGCCCTGGACGTCCTGGCCATTGACATGGATGGTCCCCGAGCCGATGGCCTCCAGGCGGTTCATGGTGCGGATCAAGGTGGACTTGCCCGAACCGGACGGCCCGCACAGCACCACCACCTGGCCCTTCTTCACCTGGGCGCTGATGTCCGTGAGCACCTGGTGCTCGCCGTACCACTTGTTCACCTTGTCCAGGGCGATGATGACGCTGGAAGCTGCCAGGGCAGCGTTGTGGTTGTGCATGATCAATACCCCTGGGCCGGAGCCGGGCGTGGATGGTGGGAAGTGGCGGGCATCCGCCCGTTGTTGCGGGCAAGGCGCGCCTCCAGCAGGCGGGCGGCCTGGGTCAGGGCGAAACAGATGGCGAAATAGGCCAGCGACAGCACCAGGAACACGCTGAAGGGCTCGGTGATCACCGTGCTGTTGACCTGGTTGGCGGCGTAGGTCAGCTCGTTGACGCCAATCACGTAGCCCAGCGAGGTGTCCTTGATGGTGGTGACGAACTGGCCAACCATGCTCGGCAGCATGTTCCCCAGGGCCTGGGGCAGGATCACCCTGCGGGTCCGGGTCCAGTAGCCCATGCCCAGTGCCGCGGCGGCCTCGCCCTGTCCCTTGGGTAGCGACTCGATGCCCGCCCTGACGATTTCCGCCAGGTACACCGCCTGGAACACCACCAGCGTCACCGCCATGGTGGTGAAGCCGGCAACCGGTCGCCCGAGGATGATCGGCACCACGAAATAGGCCCCGAAGATCAGCATCACCAGCGGAATGCTGCGCAACAGGTAGCCGACGCCCATGGCCGGATAGCGCAGTACCTTCGCGGGGCTGAGCTGGGCCAGGGCCAGCAGCACGCTCAACGGGAACGCCAGGCCGATGCCGATGATCGACAGCAGCAGCGTGGCGACGATGCCGCCCAGCGGGCCATTGGGGTAGGACCCCAGCAGGAACAGCAACCCGTACTCCTGGATGATCTCCAGCATGTTCAGCGCCCCCTGATCCGCAGGTGCCGGCCCAGCCAGCCACCGGCCAGCAACAGGCTCAGCGCCACCGCCACGTACAGGACGGTGCTGAGCCCATAGGTGGCGAAGATGCGGAAGGTGCCGCTGGCCACCTCCTTGGTGACGTAGGTCAGCTCCATCACCCCGATGACCATCGCCAGGCTGGTGGTCTTCATCAGCATCACGGTGTTGCTCAGCAAAGGCGCGATCGCCACTCGCAGCGCCTGGGGCAGGATCACCCGACGCAGGGCGCCGGCCCGGCCCAGGCCCAGGGCCCGCGCTGCTTCCTGCTGCCCCGCAGCGATGCTGCGCAGGCCGCTGCGGATGTCCTCGGCGAAGTAGGCGCCGTAGTACAGCCCGATGGCGATCAGCGCGAATACCAGCTCGCCGTGATGCTCGTTCAACCACTCCTGGAGAGTCTCGGGCAGCAGGCTGCTCACGCCGAAGTACCACAGGAACAGATGCACCAGGGGCGGGACGTTGCGCTGGTACTCGATGAACGCCATAACCCAGAGGCCGACGAAGCGCCCCCCGGCCAGGCGCAGCAACGTCACCAGCAGGCCGACGGCGAAGGCCAGCAGCCAGCTGCCCAGCGCCAGCATCAGGGTCACCAGCAGTCCCCTGGCCAGGACCTGCCCATATTCGTTCAGGAAGTCCATGCCAGGCTCCCGTTGCGTACGCCACCCGAGCCTGCTTTGGTGGGCTCGGCATCCGGCCAGGCATGCGAGCATGGCAGCCCCGCCCAACCCAGGCCGTGCCCTCGCGGATCGTCCCGTGGCGGCAGGTAGCGCCGCCGGAACACCGCCAGGGCCTTGAGGTATCGTTTTTTGTTGTTCTTGTTCATCGCTGCTCTCCTGCTTGCCCTGGCAACCCGATTGGTGGTTCCAGCGAATACCTGGCGCTGGACCGGCAGATTCCCGGGTGGGTCTAGGTCATGCCTGGATGGTCAAACTGGTTCAACAAAAACCATTAACTGGTCAAGTTCCGATCCATACTGCTGCATTCTCAAGCAAAGCCCCAGGAAAAAAGATCAGAAACTTCCCAAACCCCGTTAAGATCCGGTCAGTCAAAGGCCGTAAAAGCGACGTATGTCCCTGGCTGCAAGGTGAAACCCGGAGAAGCAACTGGTCATCAACAATGACCAAATGATCGCCTGGCGTGGTACCGTCCCCATCCGTAGCCAGTGGGCCTGATCGCCTGCATTTGAAATACGCGGCGGCGCCCGACAGAATCGCCCCCCGATCCGGCCCGAGATGTGGCGGGCCCACGCAAGAAAGAGGTTGCAGTTGAACCAACAGACATTGTCCATGCGCCTGGAGCGCGTCGCGGCCCAGGTACCGGCTGGGGCGCGCCTGGCCGATATCGGCTCGGACCACGGCTACCTGCCGCTGGCGTTGCTGAGCCGTGGCGCCATCGAGAGGGCAGTGGCTGGCGAGGTGGCGCTGACGCCCTTCCACTCGGCCCAACGCAGCGCCCTCGCCAGCGGTTTCGGCCAACGCATCAGCGTGCGCCTGGCCAACGGCCTGGCGGCAATCGAGCCGGGAGACGGGATCACCGCCATCAGCTTCTGCGGCATGGGCGGCGAGACCATCCGCGACATCCTCGAGGCCGGCAAGGCACGCCTCGATGGTCGCGAGCGCCTGGTCATGCAGCCCAACGGCGGCGAGCAGCCGCTGCGTCAATGGCTGATGGACAACGGCTACACCATCCTTTTCGAAGAGGTGCTGCGCGAGAACCGCTTCGACTACGAGATCATCGTCGCCGAGCGCGGCGCCAGCCCAAGCTACAGCGCCGAGCAGCTGTACTTCGGCCCGCTGCAGATGCAGGAGCGCAGCCCGGCATTCCTGGCCAAGTGGCAGCGCAAGTTGCGCCAGAAGCACAAGATCCTGGCCCACTTCGCCCGGGCGCAGCAGGCGGTGCCCGAGGAGAAACTGCAGGACACCCAGCGCAAGGCCCGCTGGATCAGCGAGCTGCTGGCCTGAGTCCGCAGCGCCGCTTTCACGGGTAAAACCCGCTGTGTATCATCGGCCCAGGTCGATGCTACCTGCCGCTCGCATCCGCAAGGAATGGTGAAAGCATCGCTGTCCCCCTACCCTGTCGTCACTCTTGACAGTCGAGGCCCGGCAACGCGAGCACCCCTGCACCTCGGCGAACAGGAGCAACGATGATCACTCTCGAACACGCCAAGCAAATGGCCAAGCGCCTGCGCACCGCGCTCGCTTCCCACGACCCGTCGATCAGCCACGCCACTGCGCTGGAAAGCGTGGCCCGGCAACTGGGCTACAAGGACTGGAACACCGCCGCCGCAGCCCTGCCCCAGGAACAACCCCAGGGGATCAGCTTCGACAAGGCCATCCCGATCCTGCGGATGTTCGACGAAGCCAAGGCTCGCGAGTTCTACCTCGATTTCCTCGGGTTCACCGTGGAGTTCGAACACCGCTTCGAAGCCGACCTGCCGCTGTACCTGGGCATCAGCCGCAATGGCCTGCAACTGCATCTGTCCGAGCACCATGGCGATGCCAGCCCCGGGGCGACGATTTTCGTGCCGATGCACAACATCGAACAACTGCGCGATGAACTGCAAGCCAAGCGCTACGGCTACGGCCGCCCCGATATCGTCGAAGAAGACTGGGGCAAGACCCTGGAAGTCTACGACCCCTTCGGCAATCGCATCCGCTTCTGCCAGGGCTGATCCTGCGCCAGCCATCCAGAGCGCAAACGATCCGCTCCACGGGCAGGCCCAGTGCCTGCCCGTGGACGCTCATGGGCTAGCGTTTCAGAAATCCACCGAGGCGGACAGCTCGAAGGTGCGTGGCGCACCCAGGCCCAGGCTGGTGGTCAGCGGCATTCCCCAGTAGGCCTTGTTGGTGAGGTTGCTGACGTTGCCCCGCAGGGTCACCGGGCGGTTGGCGACCTGGGTGGCGTAGCGGGCGCCCACGTCGAACAGGGTGTAGCCGGGAATCGACTGCTGGTTGTCGGCGCTGATGTACTGCTTGGACAGCGCCGTGGCGTTGGCGGTCAGCGTCAGGCCCTGCAGCACCGGGGTATCCCATTCCACGCCGAGCTTGCCTTGCAGTTCGGGGTAGCCAGTGGCGTTCTTGCCGTCGTTGCGGCCACCCTCGGTCTTGGTCAGCTTGGGGTCGACATGGGCGACGCCGCCCATCAACCGCACGTCGTCCAGCGGCGCCCCGAAGAAGCCCCACTCCACCCCGCGGTTACGCTGTTCGCCCCCCATGGAGTAGAGGTTGGTGGCCGGATCGGTGTAGCTGCCGGGACGGGTGATCTCGTACAACGCCAGGGTATGGCTGAAGGAGCCCAGGTCGAGCTTCAGGCCGACTTCCTTCTGCTTGGTCTTGTAGGGCGCGAAGATCGCGCCGGCGTTGGCGGCGGTCAGCGGCGCCGTGCCGCCTTTGCTCAGGCCCTCGATGTAGTTGGCATACAGCGACAGGTCGTCGGTGGCCTTGAACAGCACCGCGGCCGCCGGGGTGGTGGCGCTTTCGTCATAGCGTGAGGTGCGCTTGCCGGTGCTGACGCTGAAGGTATCGCTGAGCACCTCCTGGCGGCGCACGCCCAGGGTCAGTTGCAGGCGATCGTCCAGCACCGCCAAGGTATCGGCCACGCCGTAGCTGCGCAGGCGGGTCTCGCTGTGCATGATCAGCGGCCAACGGGTGGACGCCTTGGGACCCCAGGTCGGGTGGTAAATATTGGTGGTCCAGTCGGCACCGGGCACCCAGCGACGCCCCCAATCCTTCTTCTTGTCCGAGTACTGGGTGGCGTTCAACGACCACTGGTGCTTGATCTCGCCCGTCTGGAACTGGCCCTTGAGGCCAGTTTCCGCCGAAACCTTGCGCACCTGGAACTTCAACTGGCCCATGCTGCTGCGCAGGTCGCCGGCATCGTTGATCACCGTGGCGATCATGGCGCCGTTGTAGGCGTAGTCGCTCTTGCTGCCACCCACCGCGGCATAGGCGGTCAGTTGTTCGCTGAGGTCGAACTCGCCACGCAGGATCGCGCCCTTGTCCTTGCTTTCCACCGTCGCCCAGTCGGGGTTGAGCAGCGAACCGGCCTTGGGCGGCCTGGGCACCGCAACCCCGGCAGCCAGGCCCATCCCACGGTTCTGGCCGGTGATGCGCTGGTCGGCGTCGTACAGGTCAAGGGACAACCGCGCGCGTTCGCCCCGCCAGTCCAGGGCCAATGACGCCAGGTCGGCTTTCTGCTTCTGGTGGTCGGTGGCCGCATCGCCTTCGCGGTGGACGCCGTTGAAACGCACGCCGAACTGCTGGTCCTGGCCAAAGCGCCGGCCCATGTCCAGATGCCCCCCAAGCTGCGAATCGGACATGTAGCTGCCGGTCAGGCGTGTCAGCGGTTCGTTGCCGGCACGCTTGGGCACCAGGTTGACCGTGCCGCCCACCGAGCCGCCTGGCGGCATGCCGTTGAGCAACGCCGAAGGGCCCTTGAGCACTTCGATGCGCTCGTACATTTCGGGGGACACGCGATAGAACGGCGCCATGCCGAACAGCCCGTCGACGGTCACGTCGCTGATGTCCGAGGCGAAGCCGCGAATCGAGTAGTTCTCGCTAAAGGTGCCGGTCAAGCCGTTGCTGAACACCGCCGGATCGGTGGCGGCGATCACATCGGTGATGCTCTTGGCCTGGCGGTCCTCGATGTATTTCTCGGTGTAGCTGATGGTGCTGAACGGGGTCTCCATGAAGTCCTTGTTGCCCAGCAAGCCGAGCTTGCCGCCAGAGGCCACCTGCTCCCCCGCGTAGGCCGGTGGCAGACTGGAGACGGCTTCGCCCTGGATCGTGGTGGCGGGCAACGCCAGTACCCGGTCCTGGGTCGCTTCGGCCGGCTCGCGAACCTCTGCGCCCGCCGGCGCCGCGAGCGTGGCCAGGACCCCCAGGGCCAGCCCTGCCAGCCCGCGGTGGACGCCGACGGCCAGGGGTTGGGCGACCAAGGCCTGGGAAAGGTGTGCATTGCGATGGAAAGAATGACGGTGAGTCACGCTACAGCTCCGTTGAAGTGAGAAGGCAGTGTTTTTTTGGAGGGCCGGCTTAATTCAAATAAAAGAGCTAAGGCTGTTGATAATCACTTGCTATCGCATAAGTGCCCGCGAACAGCCCTTGGCTCGAATCAGGGCTGATAACCCTTGATGACGTCGTCGATCATCAGCCTCACCGAGGTCGGGCTGGCGGCGGTGACGTACCAGGCCTGGGCATCGGCGAAGACCACGCGGCCGTTCTTCCAGGCATTGGTCTGGCGCAGCAGCGGGTTGTCCAGGCTCTGGGCATCCAGGGCCGGGCGCCCCTCCATCACGGCGGTGCGGTCCACCACATAGAGGATGTCGGGATTGGCCTGCTGGATGAATTCGCTGGAAATCGGCTGGCCATGCAGGCCGCTCTCGCCCTCGGGGCTGGCCGCTTTCACGCCCAGCGCATCGAAGATGAAGCCATAGCGCGAATGCACGCCGAAGGAGCTGAAGGCGCCGTTGTTGTGCAACACGATCAGGGCACGCTCAGGGCGGCCTGCCGTGACCTGCCGGGCCTGCTGCACCTTGGCCTCCAGTTGCGCGACCTGCTCCCGGGCCTGTTGCTGCTTGCCGAAGATCTCGCCGAGACTCGCCAGGTGCTCCTTGATGACCTCGATATGCCGGCCCTGGCTGTCGCGGTAGTCCACGTCGAAATGCACCGTCGGCGCGATCGCGCTCAGCTCCTGGTAGTGGCTGGCCTGCAGCGAAGTGATCAGGATCAGGTCCGGCTTGACGGCGTAGATCCGCTCCAGGTTGGGCTGGACGATCGCCCCCAGGTCCTCGACCTGGGCCGCCTGCTTGTACCGGGCCAGGAAGTGCGGGATGAAATCCTTGGGCATGCCGGCCACGGGAATGCCCAGCTGGTCGAGGAAATCCACTTCGTTCATGTCCAGGGCCACCGTGCGCTGGGGCAATCGCTCCACCAGCGTGGTGCCCAGCTGGTGCCGGACCGTGACCGGGGCGTAGGCCGGGGCCTGGTTGGCAGCAGCCTGGCCCGTCGCGGGCGAGGTAGCGGTTTTATCCTGGCAGCCCTGCCCGGCCAGGATCGCGGCCACCAACAGGGCAAACGTCCCATACCTGCTTGCGTGATGTCGGGTCATTTCAGTTCTCTTGCGGGGTTGAAGTAGTTGCACAGGTAGCCGCGGGCGTCATGGCTGATGCTGAAATCCAGCCCGTAGAGCGCTCGCAGCCGCTCTTCGGTCAGCACCTGGGCGACGCTGCCGGCGGCGTGCACGGCGCCCTTTTTCATCGCCACGATGTGGTCCGAATAGTTGGCGGCGAAGTTGATGTCGTGCACCACCAGCACCACCGTGCGCCCCTGTTCGTCGCACAGCCGGCGCAGGGCGCGCATGATCTGCACCGCATGCTTGATGTCGAGGTTGTTCAGCGGCTCGTCCAGCAGCAGGTAGTCGGTCTGCTGGGCGATGGTCATGGCCAGGAACGCCATCTGCCGCTGGCCACCGCTGAGCTCATCGAGGAAAGCCGCGCGCAGCTCCTGCAGCGAGAGAAACGCAATGGCCTCGTCGATGGCCTGCTGGTCGGCGCGGGTCAGGGCGCCGCGGCTGTAGGGAAAGCGTCCGAAGGCCACCAGCTCCTCGACCGTCAGGCGCAGGTTGAAGTCCGGCGCCTGGCGCAGGGTGGCCACCGTGCGGGCGTAGTCGCCGATGGCCATGCCACGGGTATCGCGGCCCGCCACCAGGATGCTGCCGCGAGTCGGTTCCAGCAGCCGCGCGATCATCATCAACAGGGTCGACTTGCCCGCGCCGTTGGGACCGATCAGCGAGGTCAGGCGACGGGCCGGGAACTGCACGTTGACCTCGTGCAGCACAGTCTTGGCGCCGTAGCTCTTGTGAAGGTCGTGGACGGTGATCATGCAGCTCCTCGGGTACGCAGCATCAGGGCCAGGAAGTAAGCGCCACACAACAGGTTGACCAGCAGGCCCACGGTGGTCTTGTAGTTGAACAGGTGCTCGACCAGCAGCTGGGCGAGCAGGAACAGGCCCACGGCGATGGCGCAGCCCAGGGGCAGCGTGACCCGGTGGCGGAAGGTCCCGGCCAGGGCATAGGCGATGTTCGCCACGAATACCCCCATGAAGGCCACGGGCCCCAGGAGGCTGGTGGACACCGCCACCAGACAGGCGATCAATGCCAGTTGCAGACGCACGCAGCGTTGGTAGTCGACCCCCAGGGAGATCGCCTGGTCGCGCCCCAGCGCCAGCACATCGAGGGTCGCCAGGGTCTTGCGCCCGACCAGGCACAGCCCCGCCACCAGCCCCCCGGCATACAGCAACTGCTGGGACTGCACGCGGTTGAACGAGGCCTGGCTGAACCCCAGCAGCATGGAGAACTCCCCAGGGCTGGCCTGGTACTGGACGAACTGGGTGAAGGTGCCGATGACCATGGTCAGCACCAGCCCCACCAGCAGCAGCAAGAACAGGTCGCGCCGGCCATCGCCGAACAGCCAGCGGTGCAGCGCCCAGGAGTAGGCCAGCATCAGCAGCACCGACAGCCCGAAGTTGCCATGGGCGCCCAGCACCAGCAGGCCGGACATGCCCAGCACCGCCACCAATACCGCCTGCAACAGCAGGTACACCGCCTCGTAGCCCATGATCGCCGGGGTCAGGATGCGGTTGCCGGTCAAGGTCTGGAAGGCGATCGACGACCAGGCGACGCACACCCCGCCCATCACCATCGCCCCCAGCCGGACCAGGCGCCTGGGGATCACCTGGGCAAAATCCAGCCCCGAGCCCAGCAACAGGAACAGCAGCGCCAGGGCGCACACCGCAAGCCATACCCCATAGTGCGAAGGCTTCATCGGCGCCCCCGTACCAGCAGGCTCAGGAACAGCACGCCGCCGAGGCATCCGGCCGTCAGGCCGATAGGCACTTCGTAGGGGTAGATGACCAGGCGCCCCACCAGGTCGCAGACCAGCAGCAGCGATGCGCCGCCCAAGGCCACCAGCGGCAGGGTCCGGCCCAGTTGGTCACCGTGGCGCAGGGCGACCAGCTGCGGGATCACCAGGCCGACGAAGGGAATCGAGCCCACGGTGATCACCGTGGCCGATACGGTCACGGCCACCAGCAGCAACCCCAGGGCCACCGTCGCCGGATAATTCAGGCCCAGGCTCGCGGCCATGCCCTCGCCCATGCCGAGCACGGTGAAACGCTGGGCATACAGATAGGCCAGGACCACGATCGGCAGGATCAGGTAGATGATTTCGTAGTGGCCCTGGACCACCCGGGAGAAGTCCCCGAGCAACCAGCCCTGCATGCTTTGCAGCACGTTATGGCGATAGGCGTAGGACTCGGCGAGTGCGCTCAGCACGCCGCCGTACATCAGGCCGATCACCGGCACCAATGCTGCGCTGCGCAACGGCACGCGGCGGATGATCAGGACGAAGGCCAGGCTCGCGGCGAAGCACACCCCCAGGGCGAACAGCATGCGTCCCAGGGTGCCGGCGCCCGGCAGCAGCACCAGCGACAGCAGGATGCCCAGCTTGGCCGCATCCAGGCCGCCGGTGGTGGCCGGCTCGACGAACTTGTTGCGCACGATGTGCTGCAGGATCACCCCGCACACCGCCAGCCCCACGCCGCTGAGCACCAGCGCCATCAACCGTGGCAGGCGGCTGGCGGTGAGGGTCAGCCAGGCATCGCCGGCCCCGGACAACAGCTGCTCCAGGGAGAACTGCCGGGCGCCCACCAGCAACGAGGCACCACAGAGGATGACGAAGGCCCCCAGCCAGCTGGCTCGCATCAGCGGGACGCTCCGATCCGCCAGCCCTGGGCGGCGCCACGCTGGTCGAGCAAACGCGCGTAGTACCCCGGCCTGGCACGCAGCTCATCCGGCGCTCCCTGCTCCACCACCCGCCCCTGGTCCAGCACTACGATCTGGTCGGCCATGGCCACCGTCGACAGCTGGTGGGCAATGACCACCAGTGTGCACTGCCCGCGCAACCTGGCCAGGGCCTGGGCGATGACCGCCTGGTTTTCGCCATCCAGGGCCGCGGTGGCTTCGTCCACCAGGAGGATCGGCGCCTGCTTGAGCAGCGCCCGGGCAATGGCGATGCGCTGGCGCTCGCCTCCCGACAAGCGCGCCCCGCCCTCGCCTACCTGGGTGTCGATACCCTGGGCCAGGCGTTCGATGATCTCCACCACGCCGGCCTGGCGCGCGGCCTCCATGACCTGGGCGATGCTGGCCTCGGGGTCGCCCAGGCGGATGTTGTCGGCAATGCTGCCCTGGAACAGGTAGGAATCCTGGAAGATCTGGCTGATGTGCCCGGCCAACTGCGCCTCGGACATCTGCCGCACATCCACGCCACCGACCCGCACGCTGCCCTGGTCGACCTCGAAGAACCGGGCGATCAGCCTGGCCAGGGTGGTCTTGCCCGAACCCGACGCGCCGATCAACGCAGTCATGCTGCCCGGCGCCAGGCGCAGGCTGACGTCCCGCAGGACCTCGGGCTGCCCAGGGCCATAGGCGAAGCTCACGCCTTGCAGTTCGATCGAGGCATCGCCCGGCGCCTGGGGCGACTGGGCCTGGGCCAGAGGCGGCACGGCGAGGATCCGGCTGGCCTCTTCGAGCTGGCCCAGGGCCCCGCGCAGGGTCTCGCCATAGCTGGCCAGTTCCAGCAGCGGATCGACGAAGCGGCTGACCACTACCAGGGTCACCGCCAGGGCGATGGCCGGGCCGGTTTCCAGGCCCAAGCCCAACAGACGTTCGAGCCACAGGCCGGCACTCACCAACAAGGCGGCGAAGATGCCCTGGACCACCCAGGTATTGAGCACCGAGGATAATGACGACAAGTAGATCAAGCGCCCGGCGGACTGGCGCTGCTGGTCGATGGCCTGGCGCAGCAAGCGCGTGCCGCCCTGCTCGCCGTTGAACGCACGCAGCACCGACTGGGCCTGGGCGAACTCCACCATGCGCTGGCTGGTCTTGGCGAAATGCGCATGGAAAGCGCTATCGGCGCGGCGCCCCAGGCGGGTCGAGAACGACACCGCAAGCGCCAGCAGCGGCAAGGCCACAAGGGCCAGCAATCCGGTCGGCCAGTGCAGCACGCCCAGGGCGACGACCATCGCCAAGGGAGTCATCGCGGCACTGATCAGGGGCGTGAACACATGGGCCGGCAACTGCGCGATGGCCATCATGCCCTGGGTGATGACGTGGCCCAGCCGGGCGTTGTGCTCGGGGGTGAACCAGCCCACCGGCAGCCGGGCGATATGCTCGCCCATGCGCAAGCGCACGCCTTGCAGGACGGCGACGCCTACCGCGACCCCGGCGCGCTCCACCCGGCGTCGCCAGAGCCAGCACAGCAGCACGCCGGCCAGCAACAGCGCCAGCCAACCGATGGCCGCTTGCGTGTCGCCGGCCAGCAAGTGGCCGAGCAACGGCACCAGGACGGTAATGGTCAGGCCGCTGAGCAGGCCATAGCCCACCGCCATCCAGGCATAGCGACGCAATACCGGGACATCCTCGCCCAGCAGTTGAATGAAGGTCTTCAGCATGGTTGTGCTACCTGTTCCTTGCGGGTATCGCCATAACCACCGAGCCTCCAGAGCCGTGCATACAGCCCTGCGTGCTCGAGCAACTGGGAGTGCCGGCCCTGTTCGCGGATACGGCCGTTGTCGAGCACCACGATGCGCTCGGCGTGCATCACGGTATCCAGTCGATGGGCGATCACCAGCAGGGTGCGGCCCTGGGAGAAACGCGCCAGTGCTTCCTGGATCGCCACCTGGCTTTCGGCATCCGCCGCGGCCGTGGCTTCGTCGAGCACCAGCACCGGTGGGTCGAGCAGCACGGCCCGGGCGATGCTCAGGCGTTGCTGCTCGCCCCCGGAAAAGTGCGCGTCCTCGCCCACCACCGAGTCGTAGCCCCGGGGCAAGCGCAGGATCTGCTCGTGGATATTGGCCAGGCGCGCGGCGGCTTCGATCTCCTGGCGGCTGGCCGAGGGTTTGCCCAGGGCGATGTTCTCGCCAACGCTGGCGTGGATCAGGCGCACGTCCTGCAACACGAAGCCGATATGGCGATAGAGGCTGGCGCTGTCGAATTGGCGCAGGTCGACGCCCCCCAGGGTGATGCGCCCGGCGCTGGGGTCGAAGAACCGCAGCAGCAGCCGCGCCAGGGTCGACTTGCCGGCGCCGGAAGGCCCGACGATGGCGGTGGTGGTGCCGGGTTCGAGCACCAGGTCGATGTCCGCCAGCACCGGATGCTCGGGGTCGTAGCCATAGCTCACCCGCTCCAGGCGCAGCTCACTGCCCTGGGGCTGTTGCCCGGTACCCGGGGCCGGCTGTTCCAGCACCGGGGTCTGCAGCAAGGCCTGCACCCGCTGGGCCGCGCCGGTGGCACTGCCCAGGTCGTGGAGGATGTAGTGCAGCAACAATACCGGCGCGCACAGCCCCGGGGTCACCAGGGCGAAGGGCAGCACGTCCAGCGGCGTGGCCCAGCCCTGGCTCACGAACAAGGTGCCGAAGGCCAGTACCATCCCCAGTACCGAGACCGGAGCGACCATCGCATTGGCGTTGGCCATGGCCGCCACCAGCGGCCGGGTGAAGGCGATGAAGGTTTGGGCGAAGGCGTCGATCGCCTCGCGGTAGCGCCCATGGGCCTGGCCACTGCTGCCGAAGGCCTTGATCACCGGGATGCCGTTGACGAACTCGACCACCGCATTGTCGATGCGCCCAAGGCCAGTGACGATCTCCTGCATGTTGGCGCCGCTGGACTTCATGGCCCGTCCCAGGAACAGGAAGAACCCGGGGAACGGCAGCAGCGAGAGCAACGCCAGGCGCCAGTCCATGGCAAACAGGTAGAGCACCCCGATCAGCAGCGCGCCACCAGCACGGCCCAGGGTGGTGAAGAAGTGCGCCGTCAGGTTGTGCAGCGTGCCGATGTCGTCCTGCATCGCCCGCTTGACCTCCCCCGAGGCGCGCTCGGTGAACCAGCCCAGCGGTACCAGGGCCAGGCGCTGGACGATCGCCAGGCGCAATTGATGGGTGATGCGGTTATCGGCCAGGTGCGCCTGCAACTCGCCGGCGCAAAGCAGCGCCATGCCGCAGAACAGGCTCGCCACGCCCACCAGCAGCAGCCAGCCAATATCGCCGGCCACAGGGGTGGCGTCGCCCAGGGCCAGCCTGGCGATACGCTCGATAACCGCCAAGGGAACCAGGGTCAGCATCGATCCGCTGGCGGCCAGGACGGCCGCCGTGATCAGCCGACCGCGCACGGGAGTCAAGACCTGGCTGATCGGCCCCTGGGCCTGGGAGTTGGCCGAGGTCGCGTCGTGGGTGCTCATAGATGAAGTTTTCCAGACATTCGAAGACCGGCCTGCTCCGCGAACGGAGCCGGGAAAACCCTGGCCGGGGATAGCTCATGGATGGATCTGAGAATCAGAATCATATTTAGTTGCATGACTATAAACTAATTTGCCAAATCCAGACAAGGCAGCTACAAGTCATGCCTCATCGAGCCAGGACCTCTCCATGGAACCGCCACAGAAAACCCCGGCGCGCGGGCGCCCGCGCACCATCACCCGGGAACGGATCGCCGATGCCGGCATCGGCATCGGCCTGTCGAACATCACTTTCGTCGGCGTCGCCGCCGCCCTGGGCGTCAGCCATATGGCGCTGTACAAGCACATTGCGGGGCTCGAGGCGCTCAAGAGCCTGATCGCCGAGGAGCTGTTCCAGCGCTGGCAGATCCCCCGGGCCAACGCCGAGCAGCGCACCAGCCTCAAGGACTACCTGATCCTGTTCGCCACCTCGGCACGGGAATTCGTCAAGGCGCATCCGGGCTTGACGCCCTACATGATTCGCCGGTTGGCGGCGACCCAGCCGATGCTGGACAAGATCCACGAGCACCAGCTGCATATCGCCCAGGCCTATGACATCGACCCGCAGCAGGCCCGCTGGTTGCTGGCCACGGTGGCGTTCCACTGCTTCGCCGTGGCCGACACGGTGTATGCGGTGTCCGGGCGTGAACCCGAGCTCGAGGCCGAGCGCCTGGCGGAAGTGGCGGAGATGGAGGCCGAGCTGATCCAGGGCATGCATGCCCTGATCGTCGGCGCCCTGACCCTGCTGGAGGAAGGCCTGGTCCCAGGCAGCTGAAAACACCTGCCCGGCCGCCCAACGGCCTCCCGGAACGAGGACGAGCATGCTATTTCACGATTTCGCGCTAGGACACATCGAAGTGGAGGTACAGGGCCGCGCCTACGACCTGCACAACTTCTACCAGGCCGAGCCTATCCGGTACGACGTTACGAGCCGCACCCTGGCCCTGCACTTTCGCCGATGGCCAGAACCCTGGGTGCCTCCCGAGGAGCCCGAGGCAATCGACCTGCTCTTCAGCGGCGTGAGCTATTTCTCGGCCGATGGCCGTGATTGCGCCTGGGGCCCGGAGGACGATCGTTGCCTGCACGCCATCGGCGTGGTCCCGCAGGACGCTGCCACCAGTGAGTTCTACCTCAGCGACGACTTCCCCGCCGCTCACCACCTGGTGATCGAGTTCCAGTCGGGGCTGATCCTGCGCCTGCAGGCCGAAGAGGCGCGGTGCAGCCTGCGACCCTGACGATCCGGGTTGCACGACCCTCCCGCACTCGCTACAAATCCAGCCATCGAACCTGCAAACACAAAGGAGCTGTGCATGTCCGAACATCTGCAATCACTGTTTCTCTCGAGCCAGGATTTTTTCCGGGCCAACCCGGGAAAGGCCACGGCGACTTTCTCGGTGAGCAGCAGCGGCGATGGTGCGCTGCATCGTCGGGTAAAAATCCGCGAGTTCGTCCTGGATATCGATGAACCGCAAAACCTGGGGGGAACGAACCAGGGTCCCAACCCCGTGGAGATGGCGCTCGCCTCCCTGGCGACCTGCCAGGAAATCAGTTATCACCTCCATGCGGCCGCCCTCGGGATACCGCTCAAGGAGGTCAGCGTCACCCTTGAAGGGACACTCGATCTCAGGGGGTTCTTCGCGGTCGATGATGAAGCCCGCCCCGGCTTCACCAACATACGCGGGACAGTCAAGTTCGATAGCACCGCCAGTAGAGAGGACCTCATGGCCCTCAAGGAAAGCGTTGACCACTCTTGCCCGGTCATGGACCTGTTCCGCAACCGGACGCCCGTTGAAATCGCCTTCTAGCCCCCGCACCGAGTGAGCGGCTGCGGCTCGTTCACCCTCCCAAGGAGCGCATCGGCCCACGCCGACGCGCTCCTTGCCCGTCCTTAGAACTTCGCCTGCATCCCCACCCGCAGTGTGCGCCCCGGCGCGGGCATGAAGCTCTGCGCCAGCGGGTCCAGGTAATAGCGATCGGTGAGGTTCTGCAACGAGACATTGAAGCTGGCGTGATCCTGCAGCTTGTAGTCGAGGAACAGATCCACCAGGGCAACTTCCCGGTAGTTCAACTGCGGGGTGGTGGCGCCGGTCTGCCAGGGTTTGTCGGCGGTGACGGTAGGCCCCGAGGTATAGGTGATGCGGGTACCGAGCGTCAGGCTCTGGTCGAAGAAGCGCAAGCCGGTGGTCAGGTTGCCGGCGATCCGCGGCGGGTTCTGGGTGTTGGTGTAGGAGCCCATGAAACTGCCCGGGGTACAGTTCGGCGTATCGGCAGTTGGCTGGTAGCGGTTGCTGGTGGCCCGCAACGTAGCGGCGAATTGCGAGTCGCAGGTTTCGGTCTTCAGGTAGTAGGTGGACGACAGGTCGGCGAACACCCGGCCAGCGTCGTAGCGGGTCTGCAGCTCCAGGCCGCTGGTCTTGAAGCTGTCGGTGTTGCTGAAGCGCATCAGGCCCCACAGGCCCGGGCTTGGGTCGTAGTAGCGAGTGATGTAGTTCTTGATGGTGTTGTTGAAGTAGGCGACCTTGATCGCCGCCGAGTCACCGTCCACCAGCAAGTCTTTGTGCAGCGTGCTGGCGCCGATTTCCCAGTTGCTCGAGCGCTCGGGCTTGAGGTTCTTGCCCGGCATGGTCTGCAGTACCCCCTGGCTGGTCTCGAACAGCGAAGGCATGCGCATGCCCTGGGTGTAGGAGGCGTAGACAAAGGTATCGGGGGCCACTTCCAGGTTGACGCCGAAGGCCGGAGCGAAGGCGCTGCCACTGTTGCGGTCCTTGCCGGAGTAGTCGTAGCCGGTGACCACCTCCCCCAACTGGGCGCCATAGACGCTGGTGCTGGTGGCGCCATACTGGTTGTAGGGCGTGCCTTCGAATGGGAAGTTGGTATTGGTGAACACCGTACCGTTGTTCAACCGCGGGTCGGTGGCATCGGTGTACTGGCCGTTCTGATCGGGGAACCACATCAGGTAGCCATAGCTGCCGGGCTTGGAAACCATCACGTACTTGTGTTCGAGCTCCTCGCGGCGGGCGCTGGCCTGGGGAATCTCATCCTTGGTGCGGTAGTAGGTGTAGCGTCCGCCGCCCCACAGGGTGAGGCTCTCCACTGGCTTGTATTCCAGCTTGCCGTTGAGGCTGAACTCCTGCCGCGAACCTTCGCGCAGCATGCGGTTGGCGTTGATGTCGTGCTGGGTGGTGGCTACGCCTTTCTGTGGTTTGAGGTCCTCGATCTGGAACGAACCGCCCAGGTCCAGCTTCAAGTCACCGTAGTCGGTCTTGAACCGTGAGCTGTTGTTCAAGTCGCCACCGATGCGCTGGTCGGCCTGACGGCTCCAGCTACGGTCCGAGCGATAGGCCTGGGAGGCCGGCGCCGCCACCGAAGTCAGCTGGCTGGTCTGTGCATCGGTCATCCACACGTTGGCGGTCAGGTCCACCAATGGGTTGTTATCGGGCAGGTAGTTGTAGCGCGCGGTATAAGTGTCGATCTTGGTCTGGCCCAACGGGTACTGGTAGATGCCGCCGGTGCCGAAACGGAAGATGTCCGAAGGCATGATTTCGCCAATGCGCCCGTCGTAGCGGCGATAGCCCAACTCGAAGGTGTGGCCGTCCGCCGGGCGCAGGGTGGTCTTGAGCAGGAACGACTCGGTCCGTGACGAGGAGTTGAGCACCTCCTCGCCGGCGTTGTAGGTCTTGGCTACGCTGCTCTCTTCGTCGCCATAGCGGTTGTAGACGCGGTAGCGGTGCTGGCCCTTCTTGCCGGCGAAGTAGTTGCCCTGGTTGCGCTTGGCATAGGCGGCCACTACGTCGAACAGGTCATGGCGATAGGCGAACGCGGCGCTGCCGGCTTCCGCTTCCGAACCGAACAGGCCACCACGGCTCTGGTGCGGCTCGGAGTACAGGTCCTGGGTCCTGGAATGACCATCGCGCGAGGCCGGCGCGACGCCGTTGTTCCACAGGTCGCCCTTCAAGCGCAGGCCGACATCCTTACCCTCGCGCAGGATGTCGTCGACGCCGATGGTGCGCATTTTCACCGTGCCGCCGATGGCGCTGGAAGTCAGGCTCGGCCCCTTGTCGATGCTGATGTCGCTGATCAGGTCGGGATCGATGTAGCTGCGCTGCTGGGTTCCGGCATAGCCACGATAGACGTCCAGTGCCTGCTGCGAACCGTCCACCGTCACCGCCACCCGACTCTGCCCCTGAATGCCGCGGATGTTCACATCCAAGCCACCGCCATTGCGGCTGTCACCTACCTGTACGCCGGGTTGGCCCTTGAGCATGTCGCCCACCGAAACCACGCCGAAGCGCTGCATGTCTTCGCTGGAGATGTACACCGAAGAACGTGGCGCTCGGTAGACCTCGTCCTGGTCAGGATTCTCGCCCCTGACCTTCTGCACTGGCAGGGCTACCGACTCCTGGCGCAAGCGCAAGGCATAACCACCGCCGGGCTGGCGCTGATAACCCAGGCCGGTGCCCTCCAGCAACTGGCTCAAGCCGTGCTCGGCAGTGAACTCGCCATGCAGGCCCCGGCTGCTCTTGCCTGCGGTGAGCAAGGCGTTGCCGGCCATGCTGAGCCCGGCCTGGGCTCCGAAGCGCGCCAGGACCTCATCCAGCGGTCCCGCGTCGATCTGGTACTGGCGCTCGCCGACGGCGAACGCCAGCTCGCTGCCCAGTGGCTGCAAGCTGAGAAAAAGCAGGGTAAGAGTGCGGGTGCGCAAGGCACGGGCGGGGAATGTCATGCAAGGCTCCTAGGGGGTTGGCACCCACCTGCCCCGGTGGGTAATACCTGGAGGCCCCGCCAGCTCGGCAAAAACTGCGCAGCAGAAGAAAAATATTTTCAGGCGGACACCAGGGTCACCCAGTAGCGGGTTCGGCGTTCGATACGCACGGGCAGCGTGCGGACCAGCAGCGCCAGGGCCGCATCGGTGTCGTCCAACTGGAAACTGCCGGTCACCCGCAAGGCCGCCACCGCTTCGCTGCACCGCAGGATGCCCGTGCGATAGCGCGACAGCTCGGCCAGCAATTGGTCCAGGCGCATGCGTTCGGCCGGCAGGATGCCTCGCAGCCAGGCCTGGGCCAGGGACGGATCGACCGGACTCGGCACCCCGACGCCACGGCTGTCGACCCGCGCCCGCCAGCCAGCCTCCAGGCTGAGGAATGCCGGGCGCTGCCGAGCCTCGACCTGCACCTGCCCGCGCAAAACCGTGACCTGTGTCCCCAGGGAATCATGGCGTACCAGCAGATGGGCACCATGGCCATGGAGCAACGCATCGGGAGTCAACAGTCGCAGTGCCGGAGCCTGCGCACGCACATCCAGCGCCAGCTCGCCCTCGATCAGTTGCAAGTGGCGTCGCTGCGCATTGAACTCGAGCTCGACCGCACTGGCGGTGTTCAGCCACAACGCACTGCCATCGGCCAGAGTCCAGCGCCGCCGTTCGCCAATACCTGTGCGGTAGGTGGCCAGGGCCGAGCGCACCAGGGTCGAATCCGCCCCCTGCCAGCACACCCCGCCCAGCAACCCGAAAGCCAGCAGGCACTTGAGCAGTTGCCGGCGCCGCCGAGGATCGGCTCCGGCAGCCTCCAAGGTCCGCCGGGCCGTCGCATCGGCCAACAGCCCCACGCCCGGTTGCAACAACAATGGCAGGCTGCTGACCCGCTGCCAGGCCTGTTCATGTTCGGCGCAGGACTGCCGCCAGCGCTCCAGGGCCTGTTGCTCGCCAACGCTCATCAGCCCGGACTGCGAGCGCACCAGCCAGTCGATGGCGCTGTCGCGCACCCGTGGATCGAGCGCCATGCCACTCATTCGAAACGGCTCGCGTAGCAGACACTGAAGGCCTTGCCCATGGCCCGCTGCACCTGGGCCACGCTCAGGTTCAACTGCGCGGCGATCTGCGGGTAGGTCAGGCCGTCGAGCTGGGACAGGAAGAAAATCTGCCGCACCTGCATCGACAACCCCACCAGCAGCGAGTCCAGCTCCAGCAGGGTCTCGATCATCAGGTGCCGCTCCTGCGGTGATGGCTCCTCGGCCACCGGTCGCGCCGCCAGGGCTTCCAGGTAAGCGCGCTCGATCGCCTGGCGCCGCCAGCGGTTGATCAACAGGCCGTTGGCGATGGTGGCGAGAAATGCCATGGGCTGGCGCAACTCATGCACGTCTTCCTTGGAGCGCAGCACGCGAATGAAGGTATCGTGGGCCAGGTCCTCGGCATCGGCACTGTGCCCCAGGCGCCGGTGCAGCCAGCCACGCAGCCAGCCATGGTGGTTCACATACAACTGGGCGACGGGCGAGGCAGTGCTGTTGTCGTGCATGGGAGATTCGCATTAATGATAATGCTTCTCATTTTATTATTTGCCGGCAAGGATTGTACAGGCCGCGAAGCCCACAATTGCAGCCAGGCGATAGGCCTGCCCCACAGCCCGGGCAACCGGGAGACCAGGCGGCAGGGCAGCCTGCCGGCCGATCTGGCCCGCGCGGCGAATCAGGCGCTTTGTCGATCGATATCACGACGCAGGACGACCGCCGTGGTGATGTCCTCGACCGATTCGTGAGTGGCCACGGCGTCCCGGACCCGGTTCAAATCATCGATGGTCCGCGCCTCGATCTCGATCACCAGGTCGAGCTGGCCACTGACCGAGGAGACGCGGCGCACCTGCGAGTGTTGCGCCAGGACGTCGAGCAAGCCCATGGCCGGCGTGCGCTTGAGGCTCACCAGCAAGATGGCGCGAATCACATGGGCATCGATTTCGCCGATATCGGCCCGGTAGCCCCTGATCACCCCACTGCGTTCAAGGTTGATGACCCGCTCGCTGGTGGCGCTTCGTGAAAGGCCGATTCGCGCGGCCAGGGCCTTCAAGGCAATCCGCGCTTCCTTGGACAGGATTTCGAGTATTTCGCGATCTTTTGCATCGAGGTCGCGCATTGCAACTCCTCAAGTCCGCTACCGATTTTGTGCCGGTCGATTCCGACAATATGCCGGCCAGGGCCGACCGCATACCTACTGCCCACCCGGGCCGCGCATGCCAAGCTAACTGAAAAAAACCACTTGGAAAACCGCCGCCATGACCGACCTTCGCCATCCCGCCCCGCAGTTCTCCAGCAGCGCCGCCGAACAGCTGGCCGAGCAGTTGTTCAATGTCACCGGCACCGCCACGCCCCTGGCTAGCGAACGCGACTGCAACTTCCGCTTGCAGACAGGAACCGACGCGGGATGGATCCTGAAAGTGGTCAACTCCAGCGAACCGCGCACCGAAAGCGAGCTGCAAACGGCCCTCCTCGACCACCTCGCCAACAGCGATCCCGAACTTGCCGTGCCCCAGCTCAAGACCAGCCTTGCAGGCGACTTCCTCGCCTCTGCGCTGGCCCCGTCCGGCGAGACCCATGCGGTCCGCCTGGTCAGCTGGCTGCACGGCACGCCCCTGGCCGAGGCCAAGCGCACGCCCGGGCTGATGCGCAGCCTGGGCCAGGCGTTCGGCAACCTGGATCGCGCACTGCAGGGCTTCATGCATCCGGGCGCGGTACGGGACCTGGACTGGGACCTGCGCCACGCCGCACGCTCCAGGTCACGCCTGCATTTGGTCAAGGACCCCGGTAAAAGAGCCATCCTCGAGCGCTTCATCGATGCTTTCCAAAGCACGGTGCAGCCGAAGCTCGCGCGCTTGCGCACCCAGGTCATCCACAACGACGGCAACGACTGGAACATCCTCGTCGACCCGCAGAACCACCAGCAGGTCGCGGGCATCATCGATTTTGGCGATGCGCTGCATACGGTGCTCATCGCCGAAGTCGCCATTGCCTGCGCCTACGCCATCCTCGACATGGAAGATCCGATCGGCGCGGCCGCGGCCCTCACTGCCGGCTTCCACGAGCGCTTCCCCCTGCAACCGCAAGAGCTGGATGTACTGTTCAACCTGATCGCCATGCGCCTGGTCATCAGCGTCACCTTGTCGGCATCGCGGCAAGAGCAAGTCCAGGACAACCCCTACCTGGCGATCAGCGAAGCCCCGGCCTGGCGCCTGCTGGAAAGGCTGGACCGCATGCCCCCGCGACTGGCGACGGCGATCCTGCGCAAGGCTTGTGGCCATGACGCCACGGAAGGCGCCGGCGAGGTGCGCCGCTGGGTCATGGACAACCGCAAGTCGTTCGCGGATATCGTACGGCCAGCGGCGGCGACCCTGAACAAGGTCATAGTGCCGTTCGCGGACGCCTCCCATGCGATGACGATCGCCTCGGCCGCCCCACGTCCGGCGGAGGCGGCCCAGTGGTGGAACGATTTCTCTGCCCGGCACAAGGTCCCCCTCGGCATCGGCCCCTGGGGCGAAGAGCGGACCATCTACACCGACGCCGCATTCGTCTCGCGCTTCATCGAAGGGCAACGCCGGATCATCCACCTCGGCGTGGACCTGATCATGCCCGCCGGCACCCCGCTGTACACCCCGGTGGCCGGCGTGGTGCGCAGCGTCGAGGTGGAATCCGAACCCCTTGGCTATGGCGGCTTGATCATGCTCGAGCACGCGCCGCAGGGTTGCCCGCCCTTCCTGACCCTGTGGGGCCACCTGGCCCACGAAGCCCTGGAGCGCCTGAAGCCCGGCGACCACCTGGAAGCCGGCGCACTGCTGGGCTACATGGGCGCGGACACGGAAAACGGCGGCTGGCTGCCCCACCTGCACCTGCAGATGTCCACCGACACCCGGCTCAAGGCCTGCGAGTTCATCGGCGTTGGCGAGCGGGCCTACCTGGATGTGTGGGCCGACCTGTTCCCCGATGCATCGACCCTGGCCGGCATCCCCGCGGAAACCTACAGCCAGGAGGGAAGGACCAAGGCCGAGATCGTGGCCAAGCGCAAGGAGCTGCTGCTGCCCAACCTGTCGATTTCCTATTCGGACCCGATCAAGTTCGTGCGCGGCGATGGCGTCTGGTTGATCGACAACTTCGGCCGGGCCTACCTGGACTGCTTCAACAACGTCTGCCACCTGGGCCACAGCCACCCGGACGTGGTGCAAGCGCTGGCGCGCCAGGCATCGCGCCTGAACACCAACACCCGCTACCTGCACGACACTATCGTGGAGTATGCAGAGCGGCTCACCGCCACCCTGCCCGCGGGGCTGACGGTCGCCTCCTTCGGTTGCTCGGGCAGCGAGGCCAATAGCCTGATGCTGCGCATGGCGCGCAATCACACCGGGCGCGACGAGGCCATCGTGCTGGACTGGGCCTACCACGGGACGACCCAGGAACTGATCGACCTGAGCCCCTACAAGTACAAGCGCAAGGCCGGCAAGGGCCGCGCCGCGCACGTGTTCGAGGCCAGCGTCCCGGATGTGTACCGCGCCGCCGACGACTGGCCGTTCGAGGAACTGGGCCAGCGCTTCGCGCAAAGCGTGGCCGAACAGATCCAGAGCATGCGCAAGCAGGGTCGAGCGCCGGCGTTCTTTCTGGCAGAGTCCATTCCCAGTGTCGCCGGGCAACTGTTCTTCCCGGAGAACTACTTGCAGGAGGTCTATGCCATGGTTCGCGCCGCAGGCGGCCTGTGCCTGGCCGACGAGGTCCAGGTCGGCTTTGGCCGGGTGGGCAGCCACTGGTGGGCCTTCGAGACCCAGGGGGTGGTGCCCGATGCGGTGTCCATGGGCAAGCCCATCGGCAACGGCCATCCGCTGTCGGCGGTGGTCACCACGCGGGAGCTGGCCGACAGCTTCGACAACGGCATGGAGTACTTCAACACCTTCGCCGGCAGCCCGGTCTCGTGCGCCGTGGGGCTTAGCGTGCTGGAGGTGATCGAGCGCGACGACCTGAAGCTCAACGCCCTGACCATCGGCAATTACCTGCTCGCAGGCTTTGGCCGGCTGCAACAACGCTACGAGGCCATTGGCGATGTGCGCGGGCTGGGGCTGTTCCTGGGCATAGAGCTGGTGACCGATCGCAAGAGCAAGCGCCCCGCCACCGAGCTGGCCCGGAAGGTCGCCGATGGCGCCCGCGAGCGCGGCATCCTGATCGGCACCGAAGGCCCCTACGACAATGTGCTGAAAATGCGCCCGTCGATGATCTTCAGCCAGAAGAACGCCGACTTCCTGCTGGAGGTGCTGGACGACAGCTTCCGGGCGGCGCTGCAATAAGCCGCCAGCAACGGCGCGGTAGCGACTGCACCCAGTGGCCGGCGCGGGTTGCACGCGGCGCCGGCATAGTGCCGGCCAATTCCGGCAATGTGCCCGGCAGGCGGACACCTTGCCTGGTGCTTTCCAGGGTGGCCTGTGCAAAGCTTTTTGCGAGGCCTGGGTGAAGAGCCCGATAAAACAAATAAAAATTCTTCAAAGGTTCCATCCAATGCTAGCCAGAACGCTCAAGGGTCTGTTGTTCGCATCCACCGTCGCGGCCACAGCGCTGCTCTGTCCCACTGCCGCCCAGGCCGATGACCTGCAGACGATCCAGCAAGCCGGGGAAATCCGCATCGCCATGAGCGGCCAGTATTCCCCCTTCAGCTTCGCCAACGAGCAGAACCAGATCGTCGGGTTCGACGCCTCCATCAGCGAGGCCCTGGCTGAACGGCTGGGGGTGAAGGTAACCATTATCACCACGCCATTCGACGGGATCATCGCCGGGCTCCTGGCCAAGAAATACGACGCCATCATCGCCTCCATGACCATTACCCCGGAGCGTTTGAAGGCCGTGGATTTCGCCGGCCCCTACTACCACGCCGGGCGCACGATCGTGGTCAAGGATGACTCGCCGATCCACAGCCTGGACCAGCTCAAGGATGTGACGGTCGGCGTTACGCTGGGCGACGCCCACGACAAATGGGCCCGGGCCCGCGGCAACCTGAAGGTGAAGACCTACAAGGGCCTTCCCGAGATGCTGGTCGACCTGGAGGCCGGGCGGATCGACGCGATCGTGATGGACAGCGTCCCGGTGCTGGTGGCCGTCAAGGAAACCGGACAGAAAGTGCGCATCATCACGCCCCCGGACAGCGATGGCGGCATCGAAGGCATGGGCATCGCGCTGCGCAAGAACAACCCCGAACTCAAGGCGGCGCTGCAGAAGGCGCGGGACAAGATGCTCGCCGACGGCAGCTACGAAAAGATCTCCATGCAGTGGATCGGCAAGGATATTCGCTGACGCCCTCGCCGCCTGGCCCGACCCGGCGTCGAGCCAGTCCAGCTGACTTTGCCGAGCCTCGCCATGGACCTGACTCTCATACAACGCACGCTGCCGTTCTTCCTGGAGGCCGCGTGGATCACGGTGCAAGTGTCGCTGCTGGCACTGGCGCTCGGCTTGCTGATCGCCATCGTCCTGGTGGCGGCGCGCCTGTGCGGCAGCTTCATCCTGCGCTGCCTGGCCAGGCTCTATATCAGCGTGTTCCGCGGCACGCCCTGCCTGGTGCAGTTGTTCCTCATCTACTTTGGCGGTCCGCAAATCGGCCTGGAGCTGGAGCCGTTCTCGGCCGGGGTCATCGGCCTGGGCCTGAACATCGCGGCCTACATGGCCGAGTCCATTCGGGGCGCTATCGGTAACGTCGATCCCGGCCAGGTGGAAGCCGCTCGCTCCATTGGCTTCAGCAGGGGCCAGACCCTCTGGCTGATCACCCTGCCGCAAACGGCGAAACTGATGATCAGGCCCCTGGGCGTGAACGCCGTGGCATTGATCAAGGGCTCGGCACTGGTGTCGACGATCTCCGTGGTCGAGCTGTCCTATACCGCGCAGCGGTTCATCAGCTCCACCTACAAGCCATTTGAAATCTTCATGGTTTCGGCCGCGCTTTACATCGTGATGGTCTACGCGGTGAGGTTGCTGGTCGACCACCTCGATCAGCGCTTCGCGGCCAAGTGAGACCCTCCAATGCCAAGCCTCGACCTGAGTATCGTGACACCTTATTCCGAACTGCTGGCGACCGGACTGTGGTGGACCGTCGTCCTGTTCCTGAGCTCCAGCGCCTTGAGCCTGCTGGCGGGAATCGCCTTCGCCCTGATCGTGCTCTACACCCCAAGGCTGGTATCGCTGCCCATACGCTTCATGACCTGGCTGCTCATGGGCACCCCGCTGCTGCTACAGCTGTACCTCATCTACTACGGCCTGGTGCAAGTGGGGATCGACATCCCGGCATTGATGGCCGGGATCATTGGCCTGAGCCTGCACTTCGCTGTCTACAATGCCGACGTGATCCGGGCCGGCGTGCTCTCGGTGGACCCGGGCCAGGTCGAAGGCGCGCGCTCCATCGGCCTGAGCCGCAGCCAGACCCAGCGCTACATCATTGTCCCGCAAGCCCTGCGCCGCACCATCGCTCCTCTTGGCAACAACCTGATCGTGCTGCTCAAGGACACGTCCCTGGTGTCCATCATCGGCATTGCCGAACTGGTCTACAGCGCCCAGCGCGCGGTGAGCGAGACCTACAGCCCATTCGAATTCTATCTGGCCGTCGCGGTGATCTATTACGCCGTCAATCTTGTTCTGGAAGCCGGCCTGCACCTTCTTGAAACCCGGGTAGAGATGTCACGATGACCACAGAAAAGCTCATGATCCAAGTCAAGGGGGCGCGCAAGGCCTATGGCGCACTGGAAGTCCTCAAGGGCATCGACCTGTCCGTCGCGCGCGGGCAGATCATCGCCATCATCGGCCCCAGCGGCTCGGGCAAAAGTACCCTGCTACGCTCGCTCAACCACCTTGAGGTGCTTGACGACGGCCAGATCTGGCTCGAAGGCGAACAGGTCAACCGCCCCTTGAAAGGCCGGGCCTTCGAGCAGCACATCAATAGCGTGCGCCAGCAGATGGGCATGGTGTTCCAGCACTTCAACCTGTTCCCGCACCTGACCGTGCATGAAAACATCGCCATCGGCCCGATCAAGCTCAAGGGGTTCAGCCAGCAATCGGCTCGCGAGCTGGCCATGGAATACCTGGAGAAAGTGGGCCTGGCCAACAAGCTAGACGAATACCCCTCGCGCCTGTCCGGCGGGCAGAAACAACGGGTGGCCATCGCCAGGGCACTGGCCATGCGCCCCAAGGTGATGCTGTTTGACGAAGCGACCTCGGCGCTAGACCCGGAGCTGGTCGAAGAGGTCAACCAGGTGATGAAGCAGCTTGCCGCCGAACACATGACCATGCTGATCGTCACCCATGAAATGCGCTTTGCCGGCGAGGTCGCCGACCGGATCATCTTCATGGACGGTGGCGTGGTGGTCGAGGAAGGAACGCCCCGGGAAATCCTGCAGAACCCGGTGCAGGAACGGACTCGTCTGTTCTTGAAAAAACACCTGCACGATCGATAGGTTACCCGACCGTTTCACCGGCAGGCTGAAGACATCACCCACCAAAGCCTGGATAACCCGCAGGTCCAGCCGATCTACGAGACCTATCGGGCTCAGACCGGAGCCCGCCTGTGTGACGGATCTTGTGAGGACGCCCCGGGACCGAGTGATCGCAACGTCCAGGCATGTCATGGCCAACCGTAACGCTGCTAAACTCCCGCACCCGAACCCACCTGCCGATGACCCCAGGCATTGGTCTCTCAATTGAAAGGATGCTTACATGAACAAGGCGCTCTACAGCCTTTGTGCCGCCACCCTGACGCTGTCTCTCGACGTGGCCCACGCCGCCTCCGTGGCCGAGGTCTTTAACGGCGACATGCTGGGCACCAACCAGCGCTACTTCGAATCGATCGCCGGAATCCCCCGGGAATCCAACGGCAATGCCCATGTGTTCAAGGTCCAGGGTTGCCAGATCACCGCGACGGTGGAAGGCGGCAAGGTCAGCGCCCTGCGCATGGAACTGGGACCCAAATGCCAGGCCGACCTGACCCAGTTCGTCGGTACCTATGCCCCTGCTCCCGGCCAGCCTCTGACCCTGGGCGCCTTCGAGGCCTCGTCCGGCGGCGGCCTGAGCTACAGCGCCGACTGCCTGAGCATGTGCGGCAACGCCGCGGACCCTTCGGTCTATGCGCTGTGGGAAGGTCCCCATGCCGTGGACTTCAAGCAGGTGCTGCTGGAAGTGACGCTGGTCTCGGATGCCGCGATCAACGCTGCCGACCAATGGGCGAGCCAGATGCAAAAGGCCGAAGGCGAGGACTATGTGATGGAGACGCGCTTCAACTGCGACCAGAAATACGCCGCCGCGGCCCAGAAGGCCTTTGAAAAGGTCCAGGTCACCGCGGTCACCATCGGCACCGGCCTCAAGGGCCCCGGCTGCTGAGACGACACGCGGCAACCCAAGCGCGTACGGGGATCCAGTTCAAGCTGATATCATCCGCGCGCTTGTCCCCCAGGTAGAGAACGATGAACCGTCGCAAGAAAATCAAGCAGCTGCTGGACGCCCACGCCAAGAAAGCCAAGGCCAAGCTGGCACCGAAAAACAAGCCCAGGTACATCTGCAAGGCCGACCGCTTGAAGCTGGCCGAAGAGACCGCCCGCGAGGCCCAGGCTTCGACAGAGGGCTGATACGCCCGTCCAGGCACCCGCACCGCTGGTTGGCTTACCGCCTGAATGTCCACTGCAGCAGTCGGTGAGCCGCCGTTTTCACCCTGCGCCCTACCCCCACGACTGACTCCAACTGGACATCGGCCAGGGATGCAAACGCCCTACGCAGGCTCGCAATGCTTTCATCCACCGACGGTCCCTGGATGGCCGGCGGCTCTGGGCGCTCGCAGAACTCCCGCCAGACGAACAGGGTCAGCTCGGCGCCATCGATCTGGAGTCGAGGGCGTTGCCCCCCATCGAAAGACTCCAGTAGCCGATAGCGCTCATCCTCCCAGAACAACGCCTCGACCCAGCAGATGAATCGTGCAGCAATATCCATCTGTCATTGTCCTCTTCAGCGTCCACCGCCAGGTATCGACGTTGCCGGATACCGTTCCCAAGCCAGGGCCAGTACCCCGGCTCAGAAGTTCGCCGGGGTGTTGGCACTGACGATCTCGGCCTCATCCTGGCCAATGTTCCTGAAGCTGTGGGGCAAGGTGGTGGGGAAGTAGTAGCCATCGCCCGGATTGAGCACGCTCACCTGGCCATCCACCGTCAGTTCCACGGTGCCACGGATCACCAGGCCGCACTCCTCGCCTTCGTTGTGCACGATCGGCTCTTCGCCGGAGCTGGCGCCCGGGGCGTACTGCTCGCGCAGAAAGCGCATCTGCCGGTTGGCCAGGGGCGCGCCGACCATCAACAGGCGCAGGCCGTCGCGGCCCAGGTCCGGTTGTTCGTTGGCACGGAATACGTATTGGTGCTCACGGGGGGGCTGGTCGAAGGTGAAGAAGTCGGCCAGGGACATGGGAATACCTTCCAGCAGCTTTTTCAGGGAACTGACGGAGGGGCTGACGCGATTCTGTTCGATCAGGGAGATGGTGGCATTGGTAACGCCGCTACGCCGGGCCAGCTCGCGCTGGGAGAGGTTGTAGCTTTCGCGAACGAGTTTGAGTCGGGTGCCCGTGTCCATAACAGCCTTATGTGAGAGGAACTGGAGGGAATCGTGTGGCGGTTGGGTCGCGAAAATCGCGATCTGGCTGCCCCTGGAGCCGGAAAGGCGGCTATTTAAACATGTTTGACGGCGGTGCTGTAAAGGCTGGCGACAAGGGGTTTACGGGGATTTTACGGTGGTTTTGCGGGCCCTGGGAGGTCCTGCGCCCGACCGCGAAGCGGGCGCCAAGCCTGTGGACCCGTGGCGCCTGGCAAACCGCGTCATCGTTCATCGCGAGCAAACTGCGCTCCTGCATAGAACAAGAGCGCGAGCGTCCTTTCGGATTAGATGCCGAAACGGTCACGCAGGGCGTAATAGGCAGCGCCCATGGCGGTCAGCGGCGCCTGGAAGGTGCGGCCGCCGATCATCGGCATGTGTGGCAGCGAGGCGAAGGCGTTGAAGCGCTCGGCATCGCCACGAATCATCTCGGCGATCAGCTTGCCCGCCAGGTGCGAGCAGGTCACGCCATGGCCGCTGTAGCCTTGCATGTAGTAGGCGTTCTTCTCGATCCGGCCGAATTGCGGCATGCGCGACATGGTCAGCAGGAAGTTGCCGGTCCAGCGGTAGTCGATCTTCACGTCCTTGAGCTGGGGGAAGGTCTTGAGGATCTTCGGCCGGATCAGTTGCTCGATGTCGTTGGGCTCGCGGGCACCGTAGACCACCCCGCCGCCGTACAGCAGGCGGTTGTCGCCGGTGAGGCGGAAGTAGTCCAGCAGGTAGTTGCAGTCTTCCACGCAATAGTTGTGGGTGATCAAGCTGCGGGCCAGCGCTTGCGGCAATGGTTCGGTGACCACGATCTGCGAACCGCAGGGCATGCTCTTGCGGGTCACGCGCGGGTCCAGGTCCTGCTGCAGGTAGGCGTTGCCGGCGATCAGCAGGTACTTGGCGCGCACCACGCCCTTGGCCGTGCGCACCACGTTGGGCTCGCCGTAGGTGATTTCCAGGGCCGCCGACTGCTCGAAGATCTTGCCGCCCAGGCCGATGATGGCGTTGGCCTCGCCCAGGGCCAGGTTCAGCGGGTGGATATGCCCGCCCTGCATGTCCAGCAAACCGCCGACGTAGTTGCGGGTACCGACTTCGCGGTCGATCTGCGCCTTGTCCAGCAGCTGGAGGTTGTGGTTGCCCAACCGTTCCCAGTTGCGCTTCTGCTCGGCCAGGCCCTTGAGCTGCTTGGGGTTCAGGGCGGCGAAAATACCGCCAGGACGGTAGTCGCACTGGATGTCGTAGTGCTGGATGCGCTGGCGGATGATGTCCGCGCCTTCGAAGATCATGCTGCCGAGCACCTCGGCGCTCTTTTCCCCGTAGCGCTCTTCGATCACATCCACGTCGCGGCTGTAGGAGTTGACCAGTTGCCCGCCGTTGCGCCCGCTGGCGCCGAAGCCGACCTTGGCCGACTCGAGCACGGTGACGCTGTAGCCGGCCTCGGCCAGGAACAGCGCCGAGGACAGGCCGGTATAGCCGGCGCCGATCACACAGACATCGCACTCCACCAACTGGTCGAGCTCGGGGTAGTCGACGGTCCGGTTGCGGGTCGCCGCGTAATAGCTGTTCACGTAGGTTTGCATGTCGTGGTTCTCCAGCAGGTGCGGCTCGACCGCCCTGCCGTTGTCATAGGTCTTAGAGCTTGATCCAGGTCGCCTTGAGCTCGGTGTACTTGTCGAAGGCATGCAGCGACTTGTCGCGGCCATTGCCCGACTGCTTGAAGCCACCGAACGGCGCGGTCATGTCGCCGCCGTCGTACTGGTTGACCCAGACGCTGCCGGCGCGCAGGCCCCGGGCGAAGCGATGGGCGCGGCTGAGATCGCGGGTCCATACGGCAGCGGCCAGGCCGAAGATGCTGTCGTTGGCGATCTGCAACGCCTGTTCCTCGGTATCGAAACTGATCACCGCCAGCACCGGGCCGAAGATCTCCTCGCGAGCGATGGTCATGGCGTTGGTCACACCGTCGAAGAGGGTCGGTTCGACATACAGGCCGCCGGTGCTTTCCAGGGTGCGCGCACCACCGGCCAACAGTCGCCCGCCCTGCTCCCGGCCGATGCCGATGTAGCGCAGCACGTTGTCCAGCTGGCGCTCATCGACCAGGGCGCCGACGCGGCTGGCCGGGTCCAGCGCATGCCCGGGCTGCCAGGCCTTGAGCGCCTCCACCAGCAACGGCAGGAACTGCTCGCGGATCGAACGCTCCACCAGCAGCCGCGAGCCGGCGGTGCAGACTTCGCCCTGGTTGAAGGCGATCGCCGCAGCCGCCGCTCGGGCCGCTTCGCCCAGGTCCGGCGCATCGGCGAACACCACGTTGGCGCTCTTGCCGCCGGCCTCCAGCCATACCCGCTTCATGTTGCTCTGGCCGGAGTACTGCAGCAGTTGCTTGCCCACCGCGGTGGAGCCGGTGAAGGCCAGCACGTCCACGTCCATGTGCAGGGCCAGGGCCTTGCCCACGGTGTGGCCGTAGCCCGGCAGGACGTTGAACACGCCCTTGGGAATGCCGGCGTCCAGGGCCAGCTGGGCGATGCGGATCGCGGTCAGCGGCGACTTTTCCGAAGGCTTGAGGATGAACGAGTTGCCCACCGCCAGGGCTGGGGCGAACTTCCAGCTGGCCATGATCAGCGGGAAATTCCACGGCACGATGGCCGCCACCACCCCCGAAGGCTCGCGGGTCACCAGGCCCAACTGGTCGTGGGGCGTGGCCGCCACTTCGTCGTAGAGCTTGTCGATGGCTTCGGCATTCCAGCGGATGGCATTGGCCGTGGCCGGGATGTCGATGGCCAGGGAATCACTGATGGGCTTGCCCATGTCCAGGGTCTCCAGGAGCGCCAGTTCTTCCTGGTGCTCGAGGATCAGCTCGGCAAAGCGGATCAGGATGCGCTTGCGCTCGGCCGGGGCCTTGCCCGACCACACGCCGCTGGCGAAGGCCTGGCGCGCCACGGCCACGGCATGATCGGCATCGGCCTGGTCGGTACTGGCGACATTGGCCAGGAAGCGCCCGTCCACCGGGCTCAGGCATTCGAAAGTGGCGCCGCCCTGGGCAGCGCAGTACTGGCCGTCGATGAAGGCGCGGCCTTCCAGGGTGAGGGATTGGAAGCGCTGCTCCCAATCGCTGCGGGATCTAGTCATGGCGAATACTCAACGCGCGAAGACACACGGCCGTCAGACCGTGTGCAGGTACCAGTTGTATTCCAGGTCGGAGATGGAGTTCTCGAACTCCGCCAGCTCGCTTTCCTTGCAAGCCACGAACACGTCGATGTACATCGGGTCGATGTACCTGGCCATCACCTCGCTGTCGTCCAGCACGCGCAGGGCGTCGCGCAGGTTGCTCGGCAAGCTCGGCTCGCTCTGCTCGTAGGCGTTGCCCTCCATGGCCGGGCCGGGTTCGATCTGGTGGGTCAGGCCGTGGTGGATACCCGACAGCACCGAGGCCATCAGCAGGTAGGGGTTGGCGTCGGCACCGGCCACCCGGTGCTCGATACGCACCGCGTCCGCCGAGCCGGTGGGCACGCGCACGGCCACGGTGCGGTTGTCGATGCCCCAGGTCGGCGAGTTCGGCACGTAGAACTGGGCGCCGAAACGGCGGTAGGAGTTGACGTTGGGGCACAGGAAGGCCATTTGCTCCGGCAGGGTTTCCAGCACGCCGCCGATGGCATGGCGCAGGGCCGCGTTGGTCTCGGGGTCTTCGCTGGCGAAGATGTTGTTGCCCTGCTTGTCGAGGATCGAGATGTGCACATGCAGGCCGTTGCCCGCCTGGCCCGGGTAAGGCTTGGCCATGAAGGTGGTGTCCATCTCATGGTCGTAGGCGATGTTCTTCACCAGGCGCTTGAGCAAGACCGCATAGTCGCAGGCCTTGATCGGGTCGGACACGTGATGCAGGTTGACTTCGAACTGGGCCGGGGCGCTTTCCTTGACGATGGCGTCGGCGGGGATGCCCTGTTCTTTCGCGCCTTCGAGGATGTCCTGCAGGCAGTCGACGTATTCGTCGAGGTCGTCGATCAGGTAGACCTGGGTCGATTGCGGGCGCTTGCCGGAGATCGGCGAACGCGGCGATTGCGGCCGGCCGTTCACGTTGTCCTGGTCGATCAGGTAGAACTCCAGCTCGAAGGCGGCGCAGATGGTCAGGCCCAGTTCGTCGAACTTGCTCACCACCTGGCGCAGCACTTCACGGGGGTCGGCGAAGAACGGCTGGCCCTCGATCTCGTGCATGGTCATCAGCAACTGCGCGGTGGGGCGCTTCTGCCAGGGCTCGACGCTCAGGGTGCCGGGGATCGGGTAGCAGATGCGGTCGGCGTCGCCGATGTCCAGGCCCAGGCCGGTGCTTTCCACCGTGGAGCCGTTGATATCCAGGGCAAACAGCGAGGCCGGCAGGTTAATGCCCTTCTCATAGACCTTGTGCAGGGCGGTACGCTCGATGCGCTTGCCGCGCACCACACCGTTCATGTCCGCAATCAGCAGATCGACGTAGAGAACCTCGGGATGTTTTTTCAGGAAGGCGTTGGCTTCATTGAGCTGAATGGCACGCGGGGGGACCGACATGATGCACCTATCGTGTTAATTATTATGTTCACTGCGGTGACGCACCCGCAGTCAATCCGAAAGAAAAACCGAAGTCAATAGCCCTTCATGGCGCCGATTCGTTAATTATTTTGCCCCACAAGAATCCCAAAAACCCCAGGATCTGCGCCAATCAAGGCTTTCATATGAAATGCGTTTAGAATTTTTTACATGGAAGTTGTTAATTAAAATCAACGAGGATAAGCTCTGGAAAAACTCGTTCCAGCGTGAATTTCGAGGTGATAAAAATGGCATTCAAGCCATTGATCGGCGTTACTGCGTGCGTCAAAGAGATCGGTCTGCATCCCTACCACGTCAGCGGCGACAAGTACTTGCGTGCGGTCAGTGTCGCGGCCGAGGGCCTGCCCCTGGTCATCCCTTCCCTGGCGGACCTGGTCGATACCCAGGATCTGCTGCACAACCTGGACGGACTGTTGTTCACCGGCTCGCCCTCCAATGTCGAACCCTTCCACTACCAGGGCCCGCCCAGCGAACCGGGCACCGCCCATGATCCGCAACGCGATGCCACCACCCTGCCCCTGCTGCGCGCGGCCGTCGCCGCCGGCGTGCCGGTGCTCGGCATCTGCCGCGGCTTCCAGGAAATGAACGTGGCCTTCGGCGGCAGCCTGCACCAGAAGGTCCACGAGCTGCCGGGCTTTCTCGATCACCGTGAAGCCGACGATCCGCGCATCGAGGTGCAGTACGCCCCCGCGCACCCGGTGGCGATCCAGCCGGGCGGGGTCTTCGCGGCCATGGGCCTGGATGGCGAGATCCAGGTCAACTCGATCCACAGCCAAGGCATCGATCGCCTGGCCCCGGGCCTGCGGGTCGAGGCCGTGGCGCCGGACGGCCTGATCGAGGCGGTATCGGTTGAACACAGCAAGGCCTTCGCCTTCGGCGTGCAGTGGCACCCGGAATGGCAGGTGCTGTCGACCCCGGCCTACCTGCGGATCTTCCAGGCCTTCGGCGACGCCTGCCGGCAACGAGCCGCGCAGCGCCGCTAAGCCCTGCACATCGCGCATTTGCACCTGTAACAACACGCCCTGCCCCATGGCGCGTGCCCTCGTGCGCGCCCGACATCCGGCGTGAGCGGCAAACGGCAAGACCACAACAACAAATAGCGTCAGGCCGCCAGGGAGGCGGCGCCGAATCAGCCCGCCCCCCGGGCTGGCAATCAACCTTTAGGCCGGGCCGTATTGGCCAGGCCGCTGACATCTGTTGGGAGTTTCATATGGCAAACGCCTCCAGCACTTACCGGAAGGCCCTCGAAGGCCACCCGAGCCCGCAGAAGGTTCTGGTGAAGATCGACCGCGTGACCAAGAAGTTCGATGAAACCGTGGCCGTGGACGATGTGTCCCTGGAGATCCACCAAGGCGAGATCTTCGCCCTGCTGGGCGGTTCCGGCTCCGGTAAGTCCACCCTGCTGCGCATGCTCGCCGGGTTCGAGCGACCCACCGAGGGACGCATCCTGCTGGATGGCGTGGACATCACCGACATGCCGCCCTACGAGCGGCCGATCAACATGATGTTCCAGTCCTATGCCTTGTTCCCGCACATGACCGTGGCCCAGAACATCGCCTTCGGCCTCAAGCAGGACCGCTTGCCGGCGGACGAGATCGAAGCCCGGGTCGGCGAGATGCTCAAGCTGGTGCACATGACCCAGTACGCCAAGCGCAAGCCGCACCAGCTCTCCGGCGGCCAGCGCCAGCGCGTAGCCCTGGCCCGCTCCCTGGCCAAGCGACCCAAGCTGCTGTTGCTCGACGAACCCATGGGCGCCCTGGACAAGAAGCTGCGCTCGCAGATGCAACTGGAACTGGTGGAGATCATCGAGCGCGTGGGCGTGACCTGCGTGATGGTGACCCACGACCAGGAAGAAGCCATGACCATGGCCCAGCGCATCGCCATCATGCACCTGGGCTGGATCGCCCAGACCGGCAGCCCGGTGGACATCTACGAAGCCCCGGTGAGCCGCCTGGTGTGCGAGTTCATCGGCAACGTCAATGCCTTCGAAGGCACCGTCACCGAAGACCTGGAAGGCTACGCCATCATCGACTGCCCGGACCTGGCGCAGCAGATCTACGTCGGCCATGGGGTCAGCACCTCGGTCCAGGACAAGTCGGTGACCTACGCCATCCGCCCGGAGAAAATGCTGGTCACCACCCTCAAGCCGGAGTCGCGCTACAACTGGTCCCGGGGCAAGGTCCACGACATCGCCTACCTGGGCGGCCACTCGGTGTTCTACGTCGAGCTGCCCGGCGGCAAGATCGTCCAGTCGTTCATGGCCAACGCCGAACGTCGTGGCGCCCGGCCGACCTGGGATGACGAGGTCTACGTCTGGTGGGAAGACGACAGCGGCGTGGTACTGCGCGCATGAGGACCTCGACCATGACTCCAGACCGTAAACTGCTGCGCATGCTGCCCAGTGGCCGCAAGCTGGTCATTGGCATTCCCTTCCTCTGGCTGTTCCTGTTCTTCATGCTGCCGTTCTTCCTGGTGATGAAGATCAGCTTCTCCGAAGCGGCCCTGGCGATCCCGCCCTACACCGAGATCTACGCCTACGCCGAACAGAAGTTCCAGCTGCTGCTGAACCTGGGCAACTACGCCATGCTCGCCGGCGACGAGCTGTACCTCTCGGCCTACCTGGGCTCGCTGAAGGTGGCGCTGATCAGCACCCTGCTGTGCCTGGCGGTGGGGTTCCCCATGGCCTACGCCATCTCCCGGGCCAGCAAGGAAACCCAGAACGTGCTGGTACTGCTGATCATGATGCCGACCTGGACCGCGATCCTGATCCGCGTCTATGCCTGGATGGGCATCCTCAGCAACAACGGCCTGCTCAACAGCTTCCTGCTGTGGACCGGGCTGATCAGCCAGCCGCTGGAAATCCTCAACACCAACCTCGCGGTGTACATCGGCGTGGTCTACGCCTACCTGCCGTTCATGGTGCTGCCGCTGTACGCCAACCTGGTCAAGCATGACCCGAGCCTGCTGGAAGCCGCCGCCGACCTGGGGTCGAGCAACTTCAACAGCTTCTGGAAGATCACCGTGCCCCTGGCCAAGAACGGCATCGTCGCCGGCTGCATGCTGGTGTTCATCCCGGTGGTGGGCGAATTCGTGATCCCGGAACTGCTGGGCGGCCCGGAGACCCTGATGATCGGCCGCGTGCTGTGGCAGGAGTTCTTCAACAACCGCGACTGGCCGGTGGCCTCGGCCCTGGCGGTGGTGATGCTGGCGATCCTGATCGTGCCGATCCTGCTGTTCAACCGTAGCCAGGCCAAAGAGATGGAGGGACGGGCATGAAACGCTGCGAATTTTCCAAACTGATGCTGGTGCTCGGCTTGTCGTTCATCTACCTGCCGATGCTGATCCTGGTGATCTACTCGTTCAACGCCTCCAAGCTGGTGACGGTCTGGGGCGGCTGGTCGGTGAAGTGGTACGTGGGCCTGCTGGACAACCAGCAACTGATGGGCTCGGTGCTGCGCTCCCTGGAAATCGCCTGCTACACCGCCGTGGCGGCGGTGGCCCTGGGCACCCTGGCGGCCTTCGTGCTGACCCGGGTCACCCGCTTCAAGGGGCGCACCCTGTTCGGCGGCCTGGTCACCGCGCCGCTGGTGATGCCCGAGGTGATCACCGGCCTGTCGCTGTTGCTGCTGTTCGTGGCCATGGCGCAATTGATCGGCTGGCCCATGGAGCGAGGGATCGCCACCATCTGGATCGCCCACACGACATTCTGCGCAGCCTACGTAGCCGTGGTAGTCTCCGCGCGCCTGCGTGAACTGGACCTGTCCATCGAAGAAGCGGCCATGGACCTGGGAGCGCGGCCGTTCAAGGTGTTCTTCCTGATTACCATCCCGATGATCGCCCCGTCCCTGGCGGCGGGCGGCATGATGTCCTTCGCCCTGTCGCTGGACGACCTGGTGCTGGCCAGCTTCGTGTCCGGCCCGGGCTCCACCACCTTGCCGATGGAAGTCTTCTCGGCGGTGCGCCTGGGGGTCAAGCCGGAGATCAACGCGGTGGCCAGCCTGATCCTGCTGGCGGTGTCGCTGGTGACTTTCCTGGTCTGGTACTTCGGCCGGCGCGCCGAGGAAGCCCGCAAGCGGGCGATCCAGGAAGCCATGGAGTTCACGGCCAACGAAGCGTGGAGCCCCACACCCGCAAGGCCCCAGGCCAAGCGGCAGCCGGCGACGGTTTGAACCCTGGTGTGACAAGGCCGCCCCGGCGGCCGTTTTGACAATAAGAATGGAGTTGTCGTGATGAAAATGCCTGGCAGGATATTGTCCGCCAAACTGCTGCTGACACTGTCCCTGACCGGCGCCCTGGCCGTCGGCGCCCACGCTGGCGACAAAGTGCTGCGCGTCTACAACTGGTCGGACTACATCGCCCCGGACACCCTGAAGAAGTTCGAGGCCGAGACCGGCATCCACGTGACCTACGACGTCTTCGACAGCAACGAAACCCTGGAAGCGCGGCTGCTGACCGGCAAGTCGGGCTACGACATCGTGGTGCCGTCCAACAGCTTCCTGGCCAAGCAGATCAAGGCCGGGGTCTACCAGGAACTGGACAAGTCCAAGCTGCCCAACTGGCAGAACCTCAACCCGGTGCTGCTCAAGAACGCTTCCGCCAGCGACCCGGGCAATGCCCATGCCTTCCCCTACATGTGGGGCTCGATCGGCATCGGCTACAACCCGGACAAGGTCAAGGCGGCCCTGGGCAGCGACGCACCGGTCAACTCCTGGGACCTGCTGTTCAAGCCCGAGAACGCCGAGAAGCTCAAAGCCTGCGGCATCAGCTTTCTCGACTCGCCCACCGAGATGCTCCCGGCCGCCCTGCACTACCTGGGCTACCCGGCGGCCAGCAAGGACAAGGCGCAGATCCTCGAGGCCGAGGCGCTGTTCATGAAGATTCGCCCGTCGGTGACCTACTTCCATTCCTCCAAGTACATCTCGGACCTGGCCAACGGCAACATCTGCGTGGCCGTGGGTTACTCCGGCGACGTGCTGCAGGCTCGCTCGCGCGCCGAAGAAGCGGGCAACCAGGAGAAAGTCGCCTTCAGCATTCCCAAGGAGGGCGCCGGCAGCTTCTACGACATGATGGCCATCCCCAAGGACGCCACCAACGTCGACAACGCCTACCTGTTCATGAACTTCCTGATGCGCGCGGATATCATCGCCGAAGTCACCAACAGCCTGGGCTACAGCAACGCCAATGCCGCCGCCACGCCGCTGGTGGACGAGGCGATCCGCAACGATCCGGCCTCCTACCCGCCGCAGGACGTGCTGGCCACCCTGTATGCGGTGCCCGACCAGCCGATCCCGATCCAGCGCGTGATGAACCGCGGCTGGACCCGCATCAAGCTGGGCAAGTGATCCTCTGGCGCCCGTGCTCCCGCCGGCGCCCTCCCTCTTCCGTTCACGTCGCGCCTTACCACCGCGACACTCCTGCGAACGGCTTCACCCGGCTCCCTCGGTTGGGGTGAATCCTTGGCGCCTGCGGGCGCCTTTTTTCATGCTGCCTGTCACCTTCTGCGCATAGCCACTGCCCAGGTCTTGCTGGGCGTTGCGGCCATTGACGGGTGCAGTGGAGGCCTCGAGGTCGCTTCGTGTATCCGCTGCCGCAAGCTGCGCACGGGCGCGTAGCGGCCGCCGGGGCTCGACCTTGTCGCAACCTCGGCAGCGGCCACAGCACAATGGTATTTTTGCCGGGCGCCAGCAGGCGCCGCCATTTCTTACAGGGAACCGTATCGATGCACGCCACCGTCCAACCTTGCCCAGTGCCCAGCCCATCCAGCATCGCCAACCTGGCCGTCGGGGCGAGCTTCGTCGATTGCCGCCAGGTGCTGGCCAACGATCCCGAGCGCAGCGCCATGCGCCACCTGCTGTTGCTGATGAGCCAGACCCCGGCCTGGATCGACCGGATGATGGCCCTGCGTAATCGCGTGGTGCAGCTGTTCGGCCTCAAGGACCTGGGTCGCCTGACCCGCATCGACCTGGCGCGGGCCGATGAGGACTACCAGCCGGACCAGCGGGTCGGCATCTTCACCCTGGTGTCGCAGACGCCCGACGAGGTGCTGGTGGTGGACCGGGACAAGCACCTGGACGTGTACCTGTCCCTGAATCGCCTGCCCCCGAACGACGACGGACAACGCCCGGTGGTGCTGTCCACCGTGGTCCACCCGCACAATCTGCTGGGGCGCCTGTACATGCTGCCGGTGGCGCCTTTTCACCGGATCATCGCCCCCATGACCCTGGCCAATATCAACCGTCATTGAGCGGCGACATCCAGGCCCTCGGGGACCAAAGCCGCCGTCAAGCAAGGGTTTTCCCCAGCAAGCCTGCAAAAATTCCTGCCGATTGACGTTTTTCGCCGTCTGTCTGCCGCTTTCAGCCTTGCCGGCTGGCCCAGTCTCTACGATTCTGTAGAAACCCACCTTGGGGCGGCCGGCGCCGCCCCCTGCAGAACAACCGGAGCGCCCCCAATGAAGAGCGTCGCAGAACTGCTGAAACTCAAGGCCAAGCACCACCAGCAAGTACACACCATCGCCCCGCAGCAGATGGTGCTGGAGGCCCTGATGCTGATGGCCGAGAAAAACGTCGGCGCCTTGCCGGTCCTGGAGAACGGCGCGGTGGTCGGGGTCATCAGCGAGCGTGACTATGCGCGCAAGCTGGTACTGCACGGCCGCTCCTCGGTCGGCACGCCGGTGAGCGCCATCATGAGCTCGCCGGTGATCACCGTGGACTCGCACCAGAACGTCGAGACCTGCATGAGCATCATGACCGACAACCACCTGCGCCACCTGCCGGTGGTGGAGAACGGCCAGTTGTTGGGCCTGCTGTCCATCGGCGACCTGGTCAAGGAAGCGATCGCCGAGCAAGCCGACCTGATCCGCCAGTTGGAGCAGTACATCCGCGGCGAGTGATGCCCATGAGGAGCCGGTCCGCGGCTCCTTTTTTAACACTCTGAAATAGTAAATCCCGCGCCAGTCCCCTCCTCCTGTAGGCGTCCCAAGCGCCTGGACCAGGGCCCTGCACCCCCGCAAAGACGCAATTGAGCGCCTCGAAGCGAACCCTGGAGCGCCACTGCCTCGCCAATTTAAGAAACGACGAGCCGCCAGGTCTTGTTACCATTGCGCACATTTGCGTGAAGCTTTGATGACAGGCAGGTTATCTGTGAATTTTATCCGTCGTTGCCTACAACACCCCCTTGCCCCCCTATGCACCCTGTTCGGCCTGTTGCTGCTGGTCCCCATGGGCGCGCGCCTGGCCCTGGGCTGGTCCAACCCGCTGGGCTACCTTTCCGACCTGGCCAGCGCCAGCCTGCTCACCGTGCTGCTGTACCGCCGACGCTGGTGGCTGGCCTTGCCGGTGCTGGTGATCTGGGCCCTGCTGACCCTGGTCAGCGCCGAGCTGGTCAGCGCCGTGGGCCGCATGCCCAACGTCTCCGACCTGCACTACCTGGTGGACCCGCAATTCGTCGAGAACTCCACCGGCGGCGGCCAGGCCCACCCCGAGCTGGGCCTGGCCTTGTTGCTGGGCTTGGTGCTGTGGCTGGTGGTGCAGCGCAGCAGTCGCGGGGTATCGCTGCCGACCCTGCCGCGCCACGCCTGGAGCCTGCCGGCGGTGCTGTTGCTGGCCCACGGTGGCATCCAGTACCTCAAGCCCAGCGAAGCGGACCAATGGCAGTTGTTCAACCTACCGCACCAGGCCCTGGCCACTGCCGTGGGCCAGGCGCAAATCCGCGTCGAAGACTGGCTCGATGGCGACACCCCAGACGCGCCAGTGCAGATGGCCGGCCTGACCAACCTGGATCTTGCGGGCCAGCCGCTGCTGCCCAGCGCTGGCCGGGCGCGCAACGTGCTGCTGATCGCCCTGGAGGGCATTCCCGGCGCCTATATCAAGACCAACCGCGAAGCGCTGCACAGCCGCTACCAGGAAAACCTGATGCCCAGGCTCAGCGCCTGGGCCGAACGCGGGATGAACACCCCCGACTACGTACTGCACAGCCACCAGACCATCCGTGGCCTGTACGCCATGCTCTGCGGCGACTACGACAAGCTGGACAACGGCACGCCCAAGGGCGTGGAGATGCTGACCCAGAACCAGCGCAACAAGGCCTGCCTGCCGGCGCAGATGCACAAGTTCGGCTTCCAGACCCACTACTTGCAGGGAGCCGGCCTGCGCTTCATGGCCAAGGACAAGATCATGCCGCACATCGGCTTCGATTCGACCCATGGCCTGGAATGGTTCAACAACCCCAACTACCTGGAATTTCCCTGGGGCAAGGATGACAAGGCGTTCTTCGAAGGCGCCCTGGGCTACATCGACCAGCTGAAGAAGAACAAGCAGCCGTGGATGCTCACCCTGCTGACCGTCGGCACCCACCAGCCCTACTCGGCCCCCGAGGAATACCTGGAGCGCTACGACACGCCCAAGCAGGCGGCGGTCGGCTACCTGGACGACGCCATCGGCAACTTCCTCGAGGGCCTGGAGCGCAAGGGCGTGCTCAAGGACACCCTGGTGATCATCACGTCCGATGAGTCCCACGGCATCGACGGCGTGCGCCTGGCCTCGTCCTGGGGTTTCAACCTGATGCTGGCCCCGGACCAGCCACTGTTGCCGCACATCAAGTCCGGCACCTACGGCCATGTCGACCTCAGCGCCTCGGTGCTGGACTACTTCGCCCTGCCGGTGCCCGCCAGCCTCAGCGGCCGCTCGTTGTTCCGCGACTATGCCGGGGGCCGGGAAATCATGTCCTACACCAACGGCAAGCTGCGCTACCACGACGGCCAGGGCACCTTCACCGAGTGTGATTTCCAGCAGCGCTGCCGCAACTACGCCAGCCAGGGCTTCATCGCCGACAGCGCCAGCTTCCTGGGCCAGTACGGCGGCCAGCGGGCGCGCCTGGTCAGCGCCCGGGCAGCGAACCTGGACCGCAGCCTGCTGCAGTCGCCACTGAACCAGCACTACCAGTTCGGCAGCCCGGCGATCATTCCGCTGCAGGCGCAGATCAAGGACGACTGGGCCGACAACCTGATCGGTGCCCAGTACCTGGAGATGCCCAAGGGGACCCAGACCCGGGTGCGCTTCACCGTGCGCTCGGCCGACCCGCAGCAGAACGCCTACATCCTGCTCAAGGGCAAGGAGCTGGAGCAGGACGTGCCCCTGGGCCTGCCGGAAGAAATGCTGGTGACCCCGGACCAGCCCCTGCAGATGGACTTCCGCTTCGACAACCCGCAGACCCGCAAGGCCTTCTCCTTCCACCTGCTGGGCTATGGCCTGGGCGCCGTGGAAGTCAGCGACTTCAGCGTGATCACCGAAGTGCCGGGCCAGGAAGACAACAACGTGGACATGCCCCTGGAGGACGACAGCGAGCATTCCAGCTGATCCCCGGGCGGGCCTGCCCATGTCTTGCGGCAGGCCCCACGGCAATCCGGAACCTGGCCCAGGCTCCGCCACCTGCTGACGGGCGCTGGCGCAACGCCGGCTTTGCGGCTATTTCTAACAGGCCTGCCTGAACGAGCCCCGAGCATGAACCAACCCGCCGCGCCCTCCCTGGAACGACTCGCCGCCGCCCTGGACACCCAGCCTTTCATGGTCTTGACCGGGGCCGGTGTCAGCACCCCTTCGGGCATCCCCGACTACCGCGACAACGAAGGCGTGCGCCGTGGGCGGCAACCGATGATGTACCAGGAGTTCCTCAACCAGAGCGAAGCTCGCCGGCGCTACTGGGCCCGGGCCATGCTCGGCTGGCCGCGCATCCGCCAGGCCCGGCCGAACGCCGCGCACCTGGCGCTGGCGCAGTTGCAGGCCAGAGGGCGGATCGCCGGGGTGATCACCCAGAACGTCGACACCCTGCACGACCAGGCCGGCAGCCCCGGGGTCATCGAACTCCACGGCAGCTTGCACTGGGTACGCTGCCTGGACTGCAACCAGCGCAGCGAGCGCGATGCCATCCAGCAGCAGTTGGAGACACAAAACCCGTACCTGGCCGGCGTCGACGCGGTACAGGCGCCCGACGGCGATACCCTGCTGGACCCGGCCTTCGAGGCACGCTTCCAGGTGCCCCTCTGCCCCCACTGCCAGGGCGCGCGGCTCAAGCCCGACGTGGTGTTCTTCGGCGAGAACGTGGCCCAGGCTACGGCAGCCCAAGCCTGGAGCGCGGTACACGAAGCCGGCGGCCTGCTGGTGGTGGGATCGTCGCTGATGGCCTACTCGGCCTTTCGCCTGTGCCGGGCGGTGGTCGAGCAAGGCAAGCCGCTGCTGGCCATCAATTTCGGCAAGACCCGCGCCGACGAGCTGCTGGACTTCAAGCTGGAGCAGCCCTGCGACCAGGCCCTGCCCTGGCTCGCCGAACGCCTGGGCAGTTGAGTCAGGCAGGCAGGCGCTGGACGAGGCTGGCCTCGCGCAGGATGTCGAACAAGGCCTGGGCCGCGGTGGACAGCTCCTCTCCCGGCTTGGTCAGCACCCCGATGGCCCGCTCCACCACCGGCTCGCCGAGGGTGATGCAGTGCCCACCCAGTTCGCGCATCTGCCCGGCGCACAAGGCCGGCACCGCACTCACCCCCAGGCCGCTGGCGACCATGCGGCCCACGGTCGCCAATTGGTGGCTCTCGAACTCCACCGGCAATTGCATGCCCTGGGCCCGCAGATGCTCCTCGAGCATGACCCGCACCGTGGACGGGCGCTGCAGAGTGATGAAGGGCTCCTGCAACAGCGTCTGCCAGTCGATCTCGCTGCGCTGTGCCAGGGACGACTCCCGGGACACCACGGCGACGAAACGATCGACGTACAGCGCGGTGAAGGCCAGCGAAGTGCTGTCCTGGGGTTCGAAGGCCACCCCCAGCTCGACTTCGCGGTCGCGGACCATCTCCAGCACCTGCTCGTTGATCACATCGTTGACCGTGACGTTGACCTGCGGGTAGCGGGCCCGGAACTGCTTGAGGATCGGCGGCAGCAGGTTGCCGGCGAAGGACGGCATGGCCGCCAGGGTCACCCGCCCACGTTGCAGGGTGAAGCGCTGGCGCATTTCGTCCTCGGCGTTGTCCCAGTCGGCGATCAGGCGCCGGGCCAGGGGCAACAACGCCTCGCCCTCGGGCGTCAGGGCGACGTTGCGCGTATTGCGGGTGAACAAGCGTCCGCCCAGGCCCTCTTCCAGGGCCTTGATGGTCAGGCTCAGCGCCGACTGCGACAGGTGCAGGCGCTCACAGGCCAAGGCGAAACTCATGCTGTGGGCCACCGCCAGGAAGGCCCTTATCTGTTTGACCGTCATCCATCATCCTCAGGAGGCGCAGCGACAGGCCACAAGCTATAAGCTTGCAGCTTGCAGCTTGCAGCTTGCAGCTTGCAGCTTGCAGCTCATTATGCTGTTTTTCAAATCAATCAACCTTAAAAATCAACTTAACAAATCAATCCCATGGCGCAACACTGATCCCACAACGGCTGGCCAGCCGCCAACGAACAAGAAAGAGGATGGTGCATATGGCAGGTTTCGATAAGCGCGTGGCGTCCTACGAGGAAGCCCTGGAAGGTCTGCAGGACGGCATGACCGTGATCGCCGGGGGCTTCGGCCTGTGCGGCATTCCCGAGAACCTGATCGCCGAGATCAAGCGCCGGGGGACCCGCGATCTGACCGTGGTATCCAACAACTGCGGCGTCGACGGCTTCGGCCTGGGCGTGCTGCTCGAAGACCGCCAGATCCGCAAGGTGGTGGCCTCCTACGTCGGCGAGAACGCCCTGTTCGAGCAGCAACTGCTCAGTGGCGAGATCGAGGTAGTGCTGACCCCCCAGGGCACCCTGGCGGAAAAAATGCGCGCAGGCGGCGCCGGCATCCCGGCCTTCTTCACCGCCACCGGCGTCGGCACTCCCGTGGCCGAAGGCAAGGAAACCCGCCAGTTCAATGGCCGCACCTACCTGATGGAAGAGTCCATCACCGGCGACTTCGCCATCGTCAAGGGCTGGAAAGCCGACCATTTCGGCAACGTGGTCTATCGCCACACCGCACAGAACTTCAATCCCCTGGCGGCCACCGCCGGCAAGATCACCGTGGTCGAGGTGGAAGAAATCGTCGAGCCGGGCGAACTGGACCCGGCGCATATCCATACCCCGGGCATCTATGTCGACCGAGTCATCTGCGGCACCTTCGAGAAGCGCATCGAACAGCGCACCGTGCGCAAGTGATCGCCCTTCCCCAGCCCGACTAAAAGGACAACAAACATGGCTCTTACCCGCGAACAAATGGCTCAGCGCGTCGCCCGCGAACTGCAGGACGGCTACTACGTGAACCTGGGCATCGGCATCCCGACCCTGGTGGCCAACTACATCCCCGAAGGCATGGAAGTCATGCTGCAATCGGAAAACGGCCTCCTGGGCATGGGCGCCTTCCCCACCGAGGACCAGATCGACGCCGACATGATCAACGCCGGCAAACAGACCGTGACCGCACGCATCGGCGCCTCGATCTTCTCCTCCGCCGAATCCTTCGCGATGATCCGCGGCGGCCACATCGACCTCACCGTGCTCGGTGCCTTCGAAGTGGACGTGCAGGGCAACATCGCCTCGTGGATGATCCCCGGCAAGCTGGTCAAGGGCATGGGCGGCGCCATGGACCTGGTGGCCGGTGCCGACAACATCATCGTGACCATGACCCACGCGTCCAAGGACGGCGAGTCCAAGCTGCTCAGCCGCTGCAGCCTGCCGCTGACCGGCGCGCAGTGCATCAAGCGCGTGCTCACCGACCTGGCCTACCTCGAGATCGAGGATGGCGCCTTCATCCTCAAGGAACGCGCCCCCGGGGTCAGCGTCGAGGAAATCGTCAGCAAGACCGCCGGCAAGCTGATCGTGCCGGACCACGTTCCCGAAATGCAGTTCGCCTGAGGAGCCCATCATGCAAGACGTCGTAATCGTTGCCGCCACCCGCACCGCCGTGGGCACCTTCCAGGGCTCGCTGGCGGCCATTCCCGCCGTCGACCTCGGCGCCGCGGTGATCCGCCAGCTGCTGGCCCAGACCGGCATCGACCCAGCCCAGGTCGACGAAGTCATCATGGGCCAGGTGCTCACCGCCGGCGCCGGGCAGAACCCCGCACGCCAGGCCGCGATCAAGGCCGGCCTGCCCCACGCCGTGCCCGCCATGACCCTGAACAAGGTCTGCGGCTCCGGCCTCAAGGCCCTGCACCTGGCCGCCCAGGCCATCCGCTGCGGCGACGCCGAGGTGATCATCGCCGGCGGCCAGGAGAACATGAGCCTGGCCAACTACGTCCTGCCTGGGGCCCGCACCGGCCTGCGCATGGGCCACAGCCAGATGATCGACTCCATGATCAGCGACGGCCTGTGGGACGCCTTCAACGACTATCACATGGGCATCACCGCCGAGAACCTGGTGGAAAAATACGGCATCAGCCGTGAAGCCCAGGACGCCTTCGCCGCCGACTCCCAGCGCAAGGCCGCCGCGGCCATCGAGGCCGGGCGCTTCGTCGACGAGATCACCCCGATCCAGATCCCCCAGCGCAAGGGCGACCCGCTGACCTTCGCCACCGACGAGCA